>JBHIFB010000001.1:0-111514 GCA_046760905.1 Candidatus Glassiibacteriota bacterium
AGGGAAGCGATTCGAAGGATCATATAAGATAGAGATATAGTGAGCTTTTTATTACTCTCTGGGTGTTTGCATTCAACCATTTTCTATACAATATAGGCCTGTTTTTTGTGATTTCTAGAGTTTTCTCCTGATGTGTTTTCCCATCTATGAAAAGCTTATGCTTGTCAGGATCTTTTACAAAACATTTAATATAGGTTGGACAGGAAACTCTCGGAGCGGCTTACCCCTATCTTCGCTCGAGGTGATCCCTATCGGGCTTTTTGGATCGGTAGATGATGGATATGGGAACAAGAACGCAGTAACCGAGCACAAGTAGGATCGGAGCTAATGTCACTGAGCCTTGTGAGAGGAAGATGAACCCTGCGATGATGACTGCGACAGAAAAAATCAAAAGCTTTATATTGAGAGACGAGAAGCCTACGTCTGCAGATATCTTCTCAGCGGCTACGGTCTTCGTTTCAGGCTTTCGGCCCCTCTCTTTCTTTACTTTGGCCTTCTTCGCCATTTCTGTCGTCTCCTTTCTCTCAACGACAATATACCTGCCGCTTAATCGAGTGTCAAGTCGAGTTCAGCCTGCAGCCTACGCTGAACGTCTATGAGGCTTTTTCCGGTTTTTCTGGCCAGTCTCACGAGATCCTCGAATTCGATCTTTCTGCGCACACTGGAAGGGGGAATATCCACCTCTTTCACACGCACCTCACCCATTGATGTCATGATTTTCTTGATTTTCCTGTGGGCGATCCTCCTCCCCACCTCCCAGTACCTGAGTCCGATGGTCATTGTCTCAGAGAGCAGTATATCAGCTACTCTGTCGAGCCTGCTCTCATCCATTATCACGGTTAGAAGAACTCCCGGACGGCTCTTCTTCATCTGGACAGGGGTGAGATAGACATCGAGAACCTCTTCCGAGCGGAGTTTCTCGAAGAGATATGTATAGACTTGCGGGTCCATATCGTCTATATTTGCTTCGATCACATAAGCCCGTTCTTTTACCGGTGATTCCTCCGCTGCCAGAAAAACTCTCAGCAGGTTCGGCAGTCCAGCGCCGACTCTGGTTCCGGCTCCATATCCCACCCGTCTCACTCTCATTCCTATGTTCCCGCTGAAACCATCGCTGAGGATTTTTATAAGTGCGGCACCTGTTGGTGTTGTGAGCTCGCCCATTCTATTCGTCATCCTCACCGGGCATCCTTTCAAAATCTCCACGGTAGCCGGTGCGGGAGCGGCAAGCTTACCGTGATCTGTATCAATCATCCCTTTCCCTAGCGGGATAGAAGAAGAGTAAACTCTATCGACACCGAGATGTTTCAATCCCGATACAGTACCAACGAGGTCCAGAATGGTATCGAAATCCCCGAGTTCATGGAAATGAACGTGGGACCTGCGTCTGCCGTGTACCTTCGCTTCAGCAGCAGCAAGACATCTTAGGATATCTATGACCTTTGCTTTCACCCCGTCATCCAGTGAACTCCCTCCGATTAGTCTTTCCGCATCAGAAAGCTTAGGGAAGGCTGGAGTTTTCGAGACATCGATTTCCAAAAGCGTCGCCCTGATACCTCCCCTCTTGACCGTTCTTTTCCTTATCTTATAACCTCTAACACCCAGCTTTGAAAGTTCGCTCTCGAGATTTTTCAGTGCAAAGCCGCAATCCATGATCGCTGCGAGGAACATGTCCCCGCTCACACCGGAGAAGGCGTCGACGTAGAGAATCTTCCTTTCACTCATCAATCAGCACCACACGCTTTCAATGACACGACTGCAGAGGCCGCTATGACGGCATGGGGCAAAATGGCACTCAAGCCTTCAAGGCTTTTCGCTTTAACACTCACCCGATTCTTAACAACCCCGAACACTGCTGCGATTTCATCCCTCATTCCTCCAATCCACGGAGACATGACGGGTTCATCCGCCATTATCGTCGAATCGAGGTTGGACAGTGCATAACCCTCGCCCCGCATCATGTTCACCACCTCTTTCAATAATAACACGCTGCTCACATCTTTCCAACGGGGTTCTCCCGGTGGAAAGTGAGTACCGATGTCACCGAGAGAAAGAGCGCCGAGTACAGCATCTATGACCGCATGCAGAAGAGCATCGCCATCGGAGTATCCTTCGAGCCCCTTCTCGAAAGGTATTGTAACACCTCCGAGAACGAGTTTCCTTCCATCCACAAGCTGATGCATGTCGAAACCCTGTCCGATTTTCACCGCTTTCCACCCACTCGTCTAAGAAGTAAGGAGGCCAGCTCGAGATCCAACCTGGAGGTGATCTTGAGGTTATAACGGTCCCCCGGAACCACCCGTACCTCCTGTCCAAGTGATTCGACAAGCTGTGCATCATCCGTATATGTCAATTGCATTGCCCTGGCTCGTTCATGAGCTTTCCTGATTAGCTCGGCCGGGAAAGCTTGAGGGGTTTGAGCGCAACATAGTCTGTGCCTGTCGAGTGTCCTCTCCACCTTCACTCCATCGATTTCCTTCACCGTATCGCTCACCGGAATTACCGGAACAACCGACGTCCCCTTCATCACCTCTTTTATCACCGTGTCCAGCAATTTTCCATCCAAAAGCGGCCTGACTCCATCGTGTACAAGAACTATATCACTGGACGATGGCACTTCGCATAGCCCGTTGTATACCGAATCCTGCCGCCTCTCGCCCCCGGCGACGATCTTGAGCCGCTCATCCCTCTGGAGGCCAAGGTCTGACGGGAGCTTCCCACTAAACCTCCCGGGAACCACAAGTAAGACTTTCTCAACCAGGCGGTGAAGCAGGAAGGGATTCACTGCATACCAGATGACCGGCTTACCCTCGAGCGATTCGAATTGCTTCTCGCCCCCATATCTTTTCCCCTCGCCCGCGGCGACTATCACTGCTGAAACCATAATGCCCTATTTCTTCAGCTGTGCGAATATCAGAGTGCCGGCTTTCGTCTGGTGGATTCCCGTAACAGTTACCCGCACCGTTTTTCCGATCTCGGATCTTGCGTTCTCCACGACAACCATATTCCCATCATTCAGGTATCCGACTGCCTGATCCATCTCCTTACCGGGCTTGATAAGCTTTATGACAAACTCATCTCCGGTTGCAACATCGGGCGAGAGAAGACTCGAAATCTCATTGAAGTCAATGAGCGGAACGTCAGTCCGCATGGCGGCTTTCTTGATCTCCTCCCTCTTCGATATGAGAATAGCATTGTGCTCATCCGCATACCGGAGCAATGAACGGTCTTCGGCCCCTTCTTTCACCTCAATGTCCCTGATGAAGATTCTGATGTCCCTCTGGCTCTCAAGGCTCTTCAGATTGTCGAGGCCACGTTGTCCCCTGCTCTTCTGGAAAGCATCCTTCGAAGAGCTGAGGCTTTCGAGCTCCTCGACCACATATCTCGGTATCACTATCTCTCCCCTCAAGAGTGGTGATGATGAAAGCCGGACAAGCCTTCCATCGACAAGGGCGTCCAGGTCGATGAGGTAAAGCACTCTCTTTTCCGTTTTAGGACCGATGTCAGTGAAGATCCTGAGTTCGTCCGCGCTGCTTCTCCCCACGAGGAAACCGAAGTAACCCAGGACAACCGAGAGGAGAAGCAGCGAATATGTGGAAAAATATCCGAGCTCGGCCTGTTTTGTGGGGAAGACCGCCTCAAGAAGCGGTTCTACAAGCTGGTATGCTATCAACCTGGCTATGAGAAACCCTACAACGAGTCCTATACTTCCAACGGCAATCCCTCTCAATCGCTTCCTCTGCCTTTGCAGCCGAAAGTCAGCGAGAAAGAATACGATCACAACTACAAGCAATGCTGTTGAGGTGATGACTGTATTTAGGACAGTTTCGAAGTTGCCGAAAATAAAAGCACATGATGCCAGTAACAATACGAATAGTAATCTCATGATGTTCAAGGTATCTCCTCCCTTTTATGGATAATCCTCACACATAATTCATATCGCTAATTATCGGAATTATTACATGCAACGCGAAAGCTATACTTCCTCCTTTCTTGAGGTCATTCACTCAGTGCGCCTCGAAAGATTCTCAAATGTCGTGTACTCGTTCCTGAAATAGAGTTCGATCGTACCGGTAGGTCCGTTCCTCTGTTTCCCGACGATGATTTCAGCCACATCCTCACTGCCAGTTTTTTCATACTGTTCGGGTCTGTAGATAAAAACAACGACGTCGGCATCCTGTTCAATAGCTCCCGATTCCCTGAGATCAGCAAGAGTCGGACGCCTGTCCTTCCTCATCTCGGGAGCTCTCGATAGCTGAGAGAGGGCCACAACCGGTATCTTCAACTCTTTCGCAAGGGCTTTCAAAGACCTGGAGATCACCGATATTTCCTGTTGTCTGTTTTCAGCTCCCCTCGGCCCCTGAATTAGCTGTAGATAGTCTACGATTATGAGTCCAAGATTCACTTCGCTCTTGAGCCTGCGTGCTTTTGCTTTCATCTCAAGTATAGTAGTGGACGGTGAATCATCTATGTAGATTGGGGCCTCGGCAAGAATCCCTGCGGCTGTTGCGAGCTTGGGCCAATCGGACTCCGATAGAAAACCTGTCCTCAGTTTTGATCCGTCAACTCTCGCTTCAGAACACAGGAGCCTTTGTACAACCTGATCTCTCGACATCTCAAGGCTGAAAACGGCAACCGGTATCCCCCTCTCCACCGCCGCGAACTGGGTGATGTTCAGGGCGAAACTGGTTTTTCCCATCGACGGCCTTCCAGCGATTACAATAAATTCCGAATTCTGGAGGCCGGCAGTCATATTATCGAGGTCGATGAAACCCGTTTCAACGCCTGTCACTCCTCCCTTCCTCTGATGAAGAGATTCTATCAATTCGAATGCGGACTTGAGTATGTTCTTTATCGATATGAAACCTTCCTTCACCCTGTGCTGAGATATCTCAAAGATCCTGCTCTCTGCACGGTCGAGGATCTCATTCACATCACCCTTCTCCTCATAGGTCTCCGTGATGATGGAAGTGGCGACTTCGATCAACCTCCTCAAGAGTGCCTTTTCGAGCACTATATTGATGTGATACTCAACGTTTGCAGCAGTTGGAACGGCTTCGAGGAGCTCGGTTACATATACCTGCCCACCAACTTCCTCAAGTTCATCCCTTCGCCTCAGCTCCTCCGTTAAGGTTATAGGGTCGATAATCTTGTTTGCCTCGAAAAGCTTCGACATGGACCTGAAAATCAATCTGTGGCCGTGGCGGTAGAAGCAGCTCTCATCGAGGTGCTCCAGGGCTTTCGTCACCGCCACCTTCTCCATGAGCATCGCACCAAGGACGGATGCTTCCGCTTCATAGGAGTGAGGAGGAGTCCTGTCGAATACAAGCCTTTCTGAGGATTGGACTGTAAGTTCCTCCATACCGACTCTCTCCTTCCATACAGTGAATTATCGATAACTCGTAGTCTTAAGGTGCCGGAATATCAGCAACAGTTGGATTAATTCAGAACCGCTGCTGCCGTGGTACTTCTTTTACTCTCCGGAGCTGTAAGATGAGCTTGTAGTTCACAGAGTCTCTATGACATCGAATATCTTATCTGCAAGCTCATCTTTCGTAATGAGGGGTAAGGGGAGCTTTTCTCTCTTCCTGGTGAGGATGGTCGCTCTATTGGTATCGACTTCGAACCCTGCTCCATTAACATCGGGGTTATTTACCACTATCAGATCGAGCCCTTTCTCCTCGAGCTTCTTCCATGCTCTGTCTATCTCATCCTCATATTCCAGAGCGAAACCTACAAACACCGTGTCTGAAGCAGCTTTCTCCCTTGCCGCCTTCAGGATGTCCTGGGTAGGTAAAAGTTCGAGGGTCACAGGATCTTTCCCTCTTGCCATCTTTCTATCGGAGAAATGGGCAGGAGTATAATCACCAACTGCAGCTACCATGACGAGGATATCCGCATCCCCGATACGATCCATGACTTCCTTATGCATCTCCCTCGCCGTCCTCACGGACACGACATCGACATCATTCGGCTTGATCAGATGTGTGGGACCACTCACTACCGTCACACTGGCATCGCGCCTCTTTGCCGCCCGGGCTACTGCGAATCCCATCTTCCCACTTGACCTGTTCGTAATGAATCTCACAGGGTCGATTGGCTCCTCCGTTCTCCCCGAGGTAACGAGGACTCTCTTACCCGTTAGTTTCTTTGAAACATCCAAGCAAATCGAAAGCTCCTGAATTATCGCAGGGATCTCAGCCAATCTGCCGGGACCAATGTCACCGCATGCAAGACGCCCCTCGCCGGGCGGGATAAGTCTCACCCCCCTCGCGGTGAGCTTAGAGACATTCTCCTGCACTACCCTACTGAGATATAACCTGCTATTCATGGCAGGTGCGATTATCAGGGGGCACTCAAGCGCCAGCAGAAGTGTCGAAAGCAAATCATCAGCAATACCATTCGCCAGTTTTCCTATAATGTTGGCTGTTGCAGGGGCAATCACAAACGCATCCGGGAAGCTAGCCAGCTCAAGGTGAGTGTATGGACCGTCCTCACCACTAACGAACATCTCTGTGTAAACTCTGTGCCCGGAAAGCGATTCGAAGGTCAGTGGACTCACAAAACGACAGGCGTTTTGTGTCATTATCACTCTCACACTGGCTCCCAACCTTACCAGTTCGCTCACGAGCTCACAGGATTTATATGCTGCGATGCTTCCGGTTACCCCAACAGCCACCCTCTTCCCTTTTAGCAGATACTCCACCACCATTATGATACTGCCATCCCTTTTAATCGATCAAGCCAGCCGGATAAATCTGAAATTCTCCCCACCGAGTGTCTTTCCGCGTTCATTATTTCCATAATGGTCTGAACGGTTCCGTCAAGCTCATCATTCACGACCACATAAGAATACTCATAGACTTCTTCCATCTCCCTCCCGGCACTTTCAATCCTTTCTTCTCTCACCTCCTTCGATTCGGTCCCCCTCCCGCTGAGCCTCGCAGTGAGCACTTCGAGAGAAGGCGGCAACAGGAAAATGAACACACCGTCGGCAAAATGCTCTCTCAAGCGGGCTCCCCCCTGGACATCGGCATCGATCAGGACGCATCTCCCGCTCTTTAGAGAATCCTCGATAAACTTTCCTGGCGTTCCGTAATACTCACCATAGACCTCGGCCCATTCGATAAGGTCTCCTGCATCGATGAGTTCTTTGAATCTCTGCCTCTTCACAAAAAAATAATCTTTTCCCTCTATTTCGCCAGCTCTCATCCCACGAGTTGTAACAGAGACAGAATACACGAGGTTATCATGTCTCTTCAGGAGCTCCCTGCAGACAGTGCTCTTACCGACACCCGAAGGGCCGGTGATCACAAGAACATACGCCTTTATTGCCGGAAGTTTCACCACATCACTCCAGATTCTCGAGTTGCTCTCTGATCTTCTCCACCTCTTCCTTTATCAGAACTACTTTTTGCACTATGAGAGAGTCATTCGCCTTGGAGGATATGGTATTCGCCTCCCGGTGTAACTCCTGACATAGAAACGTCAATCTCCTTCCCAGCACACCTCCTTCTTCGAGATATGATTTAAAAAGCGCAAGATGGGAATTCATTCTATCTATCTCCTCAGTGATATCCCACCTCTCGGCGATCATGGAAACTTCATACATCAAGCGGCTTTCATCAATTGCCACTCCTTCCATGAGGGAAAAGACAGCTTTTTTGAGCTTTTCCCTGAGCCTCTCAATCCGCTGTGGAGTGATCTTTTCAATCTCTGCCAGGAGCGCTTTGATACTGGAAAGACGCTCGGAAACGACCAGACCGATCCTCTCCCCCTCCCTTTCCCGCATCTTCACGCAATCGGAGAGGGCACCCTCCAGAACGGGTTCAAGATTGTGCCAGAATGTATCCTCATCTATGCTGGGAACCGTACGTGAGAATATGTCCGGGAACTCGGCAAGAAGCCTGAGATCGATATCTCCTGAAACTTCGTAGAAGTATTTCAACTCCTCAAAAACCTTGATATGATCCTCAAAAGCCTCTTTATCGATGCACATCCTGGACCGTTGATTGCCAACCGGATCGAACAGGATGTTCACATTCACCCTGCCTCTCGAAATCCTTTTCGCTATCTGGGCCTTGACTCTTTCCTCTATTTCATGAGCGTCCTTCGGTAACTTTATGTTGAGGTCGGCATATCTATGGTTGATCGTCTTAACCTCAACGTCTATAGACCCGAATTCGGTCTGCTGTCTGCTTCGGCCATAGCCGGTCATGCTGTATAAGGGCATCGCACTCCTTCAAATCAGAAAATTATGGCATTTTCAGACAATAACTAATACGGCAATCAGCGTGCCATCCTACCAAAACATCCTAGTCGAGCTTAAAGCCGAGAGGATTGCGACCGTCAGCTGCGACCCGGTATTTAATCCTGCCTATAATTATCAGCCTTCGATATAATATTATATTACACAAAGGCAGTAAACCTCAAGTGCACTCATCGGGGAGCCTGTTTATCAAACTGGCGGCAAATCCGGCTCCAAAACCGTTGTCTATATTCACGACGACGACTCCCACAGCGCAACTGTTTAACATGGTGAGGAGAGCGGCCACACCCCCAAAGCTAGCTCCGTAACCGGTGCTTACCGGGACTGCTATGACGGGGCAGGAAACAATCCCTCCAACGACCGAGGCCAGCGCTCCATCCATCCCCGCTACGACTATTATTACTCTGGCATCCATTATTGCATCGGCATGGGAGAGCAGTCTGTGGATACCTGCAACACCCACATCGTAAATTGCTTGGGCCCTGTTTCCAAGCACTTCGCTTGTAACCCTTGCCTCCTCCGCCACTGGAATATCGGAAGTACCGGCCGAAAGTATCACTATTTTACCAACTTTTTTCCTCTCCCTCTTCTGCACAACAACGATCCGGGCCTGTTCGTGGAAGACGGCATCGGGTATTATTTTTTCGATCGCCTCGTAGACGCTTTGATCAGCTCTTGTGGCCATTAACTCTTCATTCTTCCCCAGGATCTTCCTGGCGATTTCTGTTATCTGACCCAGAGTTTTCCCCTCGCAGTATATTACCTCGGGGAAACCCTTCCGCATCGCCCTGTGGTGGTCAACCTTGGCAAATCCCATTTCCTCGAAGGGAAACGTCTCAAACACCCTCACTGCGTCCTCTACCTTCATCTCCCCTCTTGAGACGTCTCGGAGTATTTTTGTGATCTGATCTCGATTCATCTTAAAAACCTCATCATCTCACCCGATAATTATAAATTCCATGCACCGACGAAGCAATCCCCTTTCATTTTCCCGCATCATCTCAGCATGTGGAATGAATTAGAGCCCCGACACTTTCCTTCTCCCTCAACTCATTGTAGAGTGCAACTGCCTCTTCATTCTTCAACACGTGTACCGGGATGCTCCGTTCCTCCAGCAATCGCAGAGTCTCGGGACATACCTTTAGCCTCCCGGCGAACCCCTTCGACAGGATAATCACTGTCGCACCGTGTTCCAGGAGCTCCCCTACATCGGCTGGCTGAATGCCAGGGCTGTGCTGGGTGCCTGTTTCCCGCCAGTCCCACTCCCTCGATCCTCCTGGAAATAGCTTGGCATCTTTATATGGTGCCTCCCTCCCCTCTACTTCAATCTGTCCCCAGGAGATGCTTTTAATGCGAGGTGAGATACTCTCCTGAACCATTCGTTTCACCCCCTCAACGTATGACTGACTCAAATTTACAATTTGAGAATACCGCTTGGCTCCGGTTAAGTCAAGTACCAACGCATTCGATAAAATGTGGCTTCGGATCTGTTGCCGGGTATAGAATGCGAGGGATCCCTTGCTACATAAGGCTTGTAGTTAATGACTAAATCAATTATCTATTAATATAATCTAAAAGGAGGTCATGATACAATGAGAAAGGAAATCACATCCGTGATGAAGGAAACACGCTCGTTCAATCCACCGGAGGAACTAAGCCAGAGAGCTCATATCAAAAGCCTCGAAGAGTATGAAAAGCTCTACAGGGAGTCCATCGATGATCCCGATTCCTTCTGGGGCAGACTGGCAGAAGAACAGCTCGAATGGTTCCAGAGGTGGGAGAAAGTACTGGAGTATGACTTCTCAAGGGTAGGTGAGGCACAGGAACCATATGTGAAGTTCTTCCCAGGAGGCAAGCTGAACGTCTCCTATAATTGCCTGGACAGGCACCTTGGTTCCTGGAAAAGAAACAAGGCGGCTCTTATCTGGCAAGGCGAGGATGAAGGAGAGCGCCGAACGCTCACATATCAACAACTCCATACGGAGGTATGTCGATTTGCGAACGTCCTGAAGAAACACGGAGTAAAGAAGGGCACAGTCGTTACCATATTCCTCCCGATGATACCGGAATTACCGATTGCCATGCTCGCATGCGCAAGGATCGGGGCAATTCATTCCGTCGTCTTCTCCGCCTTTAGCGCCGACGCTTTGAAAGATAGGATACTAGACTGTGACGCTAAGATGGTTATCACGGCGGACGTGGGCTTTCACGGTGGCAGGGTGATCGATCTGAAGGCGAAGACTGATGAGGCACTTTATGACTGCGGGGGAGTTGAGAAGGTTATAGTTTACAACAGGGGAAACAGCAAGGTGGATATGGAGCCGGGACGAGATCTCTGGTGGCATGAAGAGGTGAATGCCTTTGATATAAAAGATACCTGTGATCCCGTTCATGTGGAATCCGAAGACCCGCTTTTCATACTTTACACAAGCGGAAGCACCGGGAAGCCGAAAGGTGTCCTGCACACAACAGCGGGATATCTTCTTCACGTCCACCTCAGCCTGAAGTGGATATTCGATGTGAAGGATGAAGACATATTCTGGTGCACGGCGGACATCGGGTGGGTGACGGGGCACTCCTACATAGTGTATGGTCCGCTTTCGAATGCTGCGACAGCGCTCATGTTCGAGGGCATACCCACCTATCCTGAACCTGACAGGTTCTGGAAGATAGTAGAAGACTACAAAGTGAACATATTCTATACGGCTCCGACGGCTATAAGGGCCCTGATGCGACTGGGTGAGGAGTGGCCTGACAAGCATGATCTTTCGAGCATCAGGATCCTCGGTACGGTGGGCGAACCCATTAATCCGGAGGCCTGGATGTGGTACTATAGAGTAATCGGTAAGGAACGCTGCCCTATCATGGATACATGGTGGCAGACCGAGACGGGAGGAATCATGATAAGTCCGCTAGCCGGAGCGATACCGACGAAGCCCGGCTCGGCATCAAAGCCTTTCTTCGGTGTGAATCCAGAAGTACTCAGAGAGGATGGAACCACAGCGGATGTGAATGAAGGTGGCATTCTGGTCATAAAAACGCCATGGCCTGGGATGATAAGGGGTGTCTACGGTGACAGGAAGAATGAGCTGATCAAAGAAGTGTATTTCTCAAAATTCCCCGGCAAGTACTTTACAGGCGACGGTTGCAGGGTTGATGAGGATGGATTCTACTGGCTAATGGGCCGAATCGATGATGTCGTGAATGTTTCGGGTCATCGATTTGGAACGGCGGAAATCGAGAGCGCCCTCGTTTCACATGAAAGCACCGCCGAGGCAGCCGTGGTAGGCTTTCCACATGATATCAAGGGACAGGGTATATACTGCTTCGTCACGTTGAAGAATGGGTTCGAGCCATCCACTTCCCTGAAGAAAACCCTCATCGGACATGTAAGGAAGGAAATAAGCCCGATTGCAACGCCGGATAAGATACAGTTTACAAGCGCTCTCCCTAAGACGCGCTCAGGGAAGATCATGCGAAGAATATTGAGGAAGATAGCGGAAGGTGAGATCGAGTCGATCGGAGACACAACGACACTCGCAGATCCATCGGTGGTTGATTCTCTCATCAAAGGGACACAATAGAAGCTTTATTTCGGCATTCCTTGAAATACGCCCATCAAAACCTGTGAGACCAGGGAAGCCTTCACGCAGATGAATCAGCCGATCGAGGCGATGCTCGATTCTGTATCTGAGGATATGGAAAGACACACCTGGGGCTCTTGTATAGGGCCCAGCTCAGACCAACTCACCATGTGAACTGCAGCCTTGAAAACAGCTCTGTGAGATCATTTGAATCCTTTTCGTAAAAATCACCCATGAATGCGTGGGCTAAGCCCAGGTCAAGGTCGAGATAGCCGTTTATGTGAGCCGTTACTGCTGCAGACAACTCCTTTCCCATGTCCCTGCTATCGTTTCTCGGCTCGCTCGATCGAAACAGGCCCCCGGCGAAATTGAGATCGAGCTCTTCTCGGATAGGCAGAGTTGCCCTAGCCTGGAAAGCAACGAGCCCGGCTCCGTTGTTACCTATCTCAAGGCCCAGGTCGTTCACATCCGAAGGGGGGCTCGCCGTAAATATGTGTGTGTATCCCCAGTATCCCTCGGTACCCACGAGTCCATGCAGCGTCACGAAGCGGTCCTCGGTCTTCCCTTCAGGATCACCGGTCACCGTGAGAAACATGGCATCGACACTCAGCCCGCCCACCGGGAAATGTGTGCTTGCCGACAGGGCGATACCCAGATGTGAATCATCGAGAATCGATCCTCTGTTCAGAAGAAGCCGGCCCTCGATGTCAAACTTGCTAACCTTCCTCCGTGCGGTAAAGCCGATCCATGTCTGGTTGTCTGTTATATCCCCAAGACGATCTTCAAAGGAGTATTCCGTTTCACCTGTTTCGGGGATCAATAGGCGGTAAAGATGACTGCCAAGATCGATGTAATGGAGCGAAGAGGGCTTGTAATCCACTATTAGTAACTCCTCGTCTCTGTCCGCATCCAATGTATTCACGGAACCGACTCCCTCTACCAGCCTGGAGTATGCGAATCTATACTCACCCGTGGGAACGGATCCCCAGCAGACTATTCCACCGACATTGAAATCCCAGTCGGCGTCAAATAGGACCCGGCCTACCCTGTCTGTGAGAGGTATGATGCCTGCTGAGATGTTTAACATGTCGTTCATTCTCGCATACATGAAGCCATACCTTATACCTCGTGCCTGCAGCCGGTTAAATGGATTGACCTGTGTTAAGTGATCCCTCGGATCGCTGTATTTGGGGCTTGATCCTCCCCAGCCGCCCCGGTACTCCAGCTGGAAATAAGCGCCAGCATCGCCGTCTGTTCTCACGTCTATACCCACTCTCAACCTCTGGCGGTAGAAACCGTACCTCCTTGTATCTGAAAATGCAGTCCCCCGGATTCCAGGAATGTCACTCACATTATACATCAGCCTGTGCTGCAGCCATAGCCCCAGTGTCAGATCCTTCACCGTCAGGAGTTCTCTCACATTCAGGCCTTCGTGGAATGGTGCGGGGAACGGTACCGGATCAATACCAGCGCTGCAGAGCACCGGATAGAAAATCGTGATGAAGAGCATGATAACGATTGGTTTCCTCATATCACCTCTCCTCATTTTGATGTGTTGTGTTCTGATTGAAAGGGAATGGCAGCTCTATATCTGAATCAAGCCCTCTTCGGGCCTTGAGTTGGATTTACACTGACGTGTTCGCTTTCCAGCAGTAGAAATTCTTTCGTGAATATTGCCAGCTCACGGTAAAAAGAGACTCTCGTCCGGCCGGCTACCTGATCGCAGAATTCCGGTACCCATTTGAGTAAGTGCTCTTCCATGAACCTCCTCTCATACTCAAGACAAATGCAAGCCGTCTCGGTATCCTCATCCTGCCAGCCCTCTTTTTCTTTTGCGGTTAGTTTCTGCATAAGTTCGAACTCGACAGAGATGTGATCCGGGATACCATGATATTCGCGGTTGTAGCTAAGGCCAATCCATTCTATGAACTTTTTTACATCCACTGTGGAATCTCCCCAGAAAAGGCCGGGGCTTTTCTCATCCTTCCTGTGAACTGATTCATGTGGAGAGATGTGAGGATCCGGCCCCAAAAAGAGTCTCGTGTATTCGAGGACAAGTTCTTCCAGCAGATCCTCTTCGGACCCTTCTACCTCATCGAAGGAAATCCTGTGACCGAGCCGGGTTAGAAGCTCCTCTATCTGCCTGCCTCTCATCAGACGGATTAGCTCTACCGAAGGTTCTTTGCCGAAAACAAGGGACAGGAAGCCATAGATGCTGCTGCGACTCTCGGCCTCCACGGCCATCCTGTCCCATTTCAGAGAATCTTCCGTCATGCCTTCCTGACCGTCACAACAGTGTCCATCCATGTCTGTTGCCCTCCGATCGGATCCGGACGGTTAGGGATTATCCAGTTGGGATGGACTCCCTTCTCGTCCCACCACTTGAACTTGCAATCCGGCTCATGTGTATGGCCGGGAGACTGTTTCCCCGAAGCATACTCCCCGTACTCCCAGTGACCGCAGTGGTTTGAGATCGCGATCGCGTCCGGATGGATCCCTTCGGTGACTTTCGCCTTCGTCACTATTTCACCTGCTGAAGAGGTCACCTTAATCCTGTCGCCGTCTTTTATTCCGAGGGCCCTAGCGGTTTTTGTGTTTATCCAGGCGGGATTGTCGTGATAGATCTCGGTGAGCCATTTACAGTTCTGGGTCCGTGAGTGGGTCTGGACTGCAACCTTGTATGTCGTCAGGATGAGCTTTCCGCTCATCTTCTCATGCTCGGGAATCGGCATCCAGGATGGCATTCCGGCAAGCCCTTTCTCCTCGAGGAAACGAGACCTGATCTCGAACAATCCTGATTTGTTTATTTTATCGGGCTTGAAGCCCGCATACACCTTATCACCTATCTTCTGCCCGACATACTTCTTGTAGGCATCCTTAGTGGTTGTGTAGCTCTCACCCTCTTTACCTTTCCAGTACACACCTGTAGCCTCATCCAGGATGGTGCCTTCAAGATCCTCCTTTCTCAGTTCCTTCGCGTAGGATTTGTACTTCGGTTTTGCGTTTCTGTCATACCAGGCACCGCGAGTTTTCATGTACTCGAATCCACCCGCCTGTTTCACGGCCGGAGTGTGCTCGCAGGCGTCCCGGACGAACTCTTCGGCGCTTTCAAAAGGCATGGCAGCTTGGACTTCTCCGCCTAGCCTTCTGGCCAGCTCGCAGCAGACGTCTTTGAAATCCCGGCTCTCGCCGAGTGGCTTAACGAGGGGCTGGCGGATGTAGTACTCCGGGATCTGGTCGAAGGATGCATGATCCTCCCAGTCCCACCGCTCGAGGTAGGTGGCGTCCGGGAGTATGAGATCAGCCAGCGCCGTCGATTCACTATAAAATACATCGACCGCCACAAAGTAGGGTATGAGGCTTTCGTCCTTCAGGATCTCAATGTTCTCCTGACACTCTCCGTTCACATAGGCCGGGTTGTAGCAGTAGATCATGTAGATCTCGGGCCTGCCCATCGAGCCGTCCTTTATCATCTTAAGGACCTGGTGGCTGACGTGGTGGTTCGGATAGGCGACATCGCCCTTGAAGCCGTCTACGATTTTGAGCTTCTTCGGATGCCCCTTAGGTGTAGGATAGGAATTCTTCCACTTTGCCCCCACAGCCTTGCAGCGTCCCCCCTTCACGTCTATGTTTCCGCAGATGGCCTCAAGCATGAGGATCGCCCGTTCCGTCTCTACTCCGTTGTAATGTGCAACCGCTCCCCTGTAGGAGACGATCGTCCCCGGCTTCGCCCGGGCGTATTCGATCGCTACCGACTCGATCTTTGGGGCCGGGACCCCGCTTATTTCCTCGGCCCACTGCGGTGTGTAGTCTTTAAGATGTTCCCTGAGCTCTTCGACCGTGACGTTCGTCCAGGTTTCAATGAATTCCCGGTCGAAGAGTTTCTCCTTCATCACGACATTCGCCATTGCCAGCACAACGGCCAGATCGGTCCCCGGTCTAATCGGAATCCATTCCCTCGATTTCGCAGCGGTGTTAGATAGCCTGACATCGAAGGTGACGATTGGCACTCCCCTCGCCATTGCTTCAACGGCCCGCTGGGAGATTGGTATGTGGGATGTATGGGTTTCGAAAAAGTTGCACCCGAAGTTCAGGATGAAATTCGTGTGGGTCATGTCGTTTATATCGTAGTGTTTGCCCCATACCAACTCCTGTGCAATCCACTTTCCACCCTCGCAAATCGCAGTGTGATTTCCGATCGTCTTGGTCCCGTACGCAGGAAGGAAATAGCTCTTGATAATTTTGCTCGAGCTCGCCTTCATCCTGCCGTAATGGAACATGAACTTCTCAGGTGTGCCTGCCTCTCTGAGCATTCGGAGCCGATCAGTCAGTTCATCGAGTGCTTCATCCCATGTTATCCTCTTCCACTTCCCCTCCCCCCGTTTTCCTGCTCGCTTCATGGGATAGAGGATCCTGTCAGGGTTGTATACCTGGTTGATCCCCGCCTGTCCCCTGGCGCAGAGCTTACCGTTGGTTCGCGGCAGATCCGGGTTCCCCTCAAGCTTGACGATTCTACCATCCTCCACATACCCGATTATACCGTCACGCGTTACACACTGCCAGCAGGCGCTGGGGATGGCCTTACGTCTGTTACCGGTCTCGAACGAGTAGTCGGCTCCGCCACCGCGAAGGATCACTTCTCCGGCGAGCAGGTTCAATCCTTTTCCGGTGCCAAGGCCGGCACCCAAGGCGGAACCGATTTTCAGGAAGTCTCTTCTATTTAATTTCATTGTGAAACCTCCCCTCTTCACCATACTCTGCATAGACACCTTCTTCGAGCCCTATATAGTAGTTGTTTGGACCCGTGCCTTTCCCGGGAAGAAGAACCTTCGTTCGATGCTTCTTGAGCAGCCTGGAGACCTCGCTGCCGGGATCATTCATGTCCCCGAAGATGCGCGCTTTCCCCTGGCAGGTATTCACGCAGGAAGGAACGACCCCATGAGCAATGCGATGGGAACAGAAAGTGCATTTCCCGATCGTCTTGTTTTCTGGCGCTCCACCGGCCTGTCTCATAGGGTGGAAGAACCTTGCTCCGTACGGGCATGCCTCTATGCACATTCCGCATCCGACACAGATATTCTCATCCACCAGGACCGTTCCGTCCGGGCGCTTATAGGTCGCCTTCCCCTCGAACGTCATGGTCCCCTTGATCGGGTCTTCGAAGGTGCGCTCAACCGGATCAACAGGGCACACCTCAACACAGGGAGGCTTTTCACAATGGTTGCAGAGCACCGGTGTGATGTGTCGTCTCGCCTCCGGGTACTCTCCATCATCCTTGAGCTGTACGGCGGTTCGCCAGTAGCCGAGCGGGTCGTTGTACTCGCTCTTGCAGGCCACAACACAGGCGAGGCAACCGATGCAGCGTCGAAGGTCTATGACCATAGCCCATCTGTTCGTGGCCGTCCTGGCCGGCTTTGCCCGCAAGGGCCTGGGGGCAGCGACCAGGGCAAGAGCTGAAGCCGAGGCCAGAACACCCGCTTTTAGGAAATCCCTTCTGCAGGTTGACGTTTCGCTGTTTTCGCCCATATCAGACCTCCTTCACGGTATATGCCTGATCGAAGGGACTCATGGCCCTTTCGATCAGATCAACATCTGGAACTGGGTCCTGATCGCGAACTCGGTGTCCGCGTTATCGGCATTCGGAATGTTCACATCGAGGTTGATCTGGAGCCTGTTGTTAGGATCGAAGAACACATCCATCCCGGGAGTCAGAAGCATGGTCTGAGTGTCATCATCGTCGGTGTTCCTCTTGGACCAGTCAAACCGAAACGCCGGCCGAAGGGAATGGACCAGCTCGCTGTTTTCCATAAGGACGTTGTAACTGAAGACACCCATGAAGCCCAGGAAGTTCGTATCGGTATCACCGAAATGGGGATTTTTTCCAAACACAACCTCCGCCTGTATCCATGGACCCACTTCTTTCACGTGATGCCTTATTCCGTATTCTAAATCCACTTCAAACGCCTGGAAGTTCTCGTCAGCGACCGTGGTGTCGGTGTCGGAGACTGTCGTGTAGTCATCGATCATTCGATTGGAAACGGCGCCTCCTATTGCGAGATCGTCCTCTATGTTGTAGACCACCCTTCCGCCGAATGTCTTCCCGCTGTCGTCATCGTGTTTAACATTGTTCCCGTTCCCGTTGAAGATGCCAACGGCCCAGTCCACTTTATCTGCAGAACCATGGGCCTGGACACCGAGGTCTCGGTCCGCGTATAAGCCATCCTTGATTATGACCGCATTCGAGGAGTAAGAGTTCGATGAACCCATTATCTTATTCGCCCTCTCGATTACCGCGATCTTGGTCGATGAGGTGAGCTCCCAGAGCGAGAACGGCTTCTTGAATTGACCCATCTTGATCTTGAAGTTGTCATTCACTTTCAGGTCCACATAGCCATCCTTAAGCTTCGCCCCGCCTTCACCGAGGTCGTACTGTACGACACCTTTCATCGTCCCTGATGGATTCACATACACAGCCTTGAGCCTCGCTCTTCTTACAAAGAAAGTACTGGTCGGTGTATAATCCTCGACGCGTGTGGTGTGAAACTGGGCATGAACTCTTCCTGTTAAGCTGAGCTTCGATTTCTTCGAGATCACGTTCTCCTCACCGGCGATAGCCACACTCCAGATGCCGAAAGAGAACACGAGCAGCAGAATGACTTTCAATGCTTTCATGGAAGTTCTTTCCTTTCTCTTTGCTGGCGGTTCTTACCCAACAACTCAGGAAAAATTCAGTATGACTCTCCCTCACATTCCCTTCACGGACAGTACCTCCTTTCTTGGCTTCTGAGTATGTATTTTCCCCCATACTCTCAGACAGAATCCATGCCATATTGTAACTGGTTGGTTACATTCACCTCCTCTCTGAAAGAAACGGATCTCGTTTTTGTGGTTTATCACATTCTTACCGGAGATATTTCAAATTATTATTACTCTAAAGTGAATCCCTGTCAAGGAAAAACTGCCGATCACCGCAGATCCTTCGACCCTACCTTCACCTTCCGCCAGGCCTTTATCCTGTATATGATGTATGATGTGTTCTCAACCACCAATCCCAGAGCCAGTGAATAGGCCAGGTTACTTGTGATGAGGCCGATTATGCCCATACTGACAGCGAGGGTTCGTTTTTCCTTGAGCCCCCTTACGAGGTAAGCGTGACATGCTCCCACATATATGAGCATAAGCCCCAGCAACCACGGTGGAATTGACCTGAGTATTGTATCCCCGAGGTCCTTGAAACCAATACCCAGTCCTACGAAGAGGCAACCGAGAATCAATGTAGCACCTCCGGTACGGGCACCAAAGCGAAAGTGCGCGGTCAACCCTCCCGAACCATGACACACTGGAAGCCCGCCACAAGCTCCAATGGCAACATTGGACAATCCAAGTGAGAGAGCTAAGTTGCCGGGCGTTACCCGTTTTGCCTTCTTGCCGAAATAATCATGAGCCACGTCTGAGGCCGCGAATACAGCGTTTCCCAAAGTAAGCGGCAGTTGCGGCAAGACAAGGATCCAGAGGGCGGAAATGAATCCGGTCAGGCTTGGAAACACCCCTGAAACCAGGGCACCCGAAGAGTATTGCGGGTATGAAGCCATGGTTATCAAGCCCGTGCTGGCTTTTATCAGCATGAGGCCCACGCCCAGTTGAATGCCTTTCACGACTGGTCGTGTGAAATAATTTGCCAGCCAATCGATCCTGCGCGTGATATAGAGTAAAAGCAGAATTATACCTACCCAGAATCCCCCCGAGGTGAGAAGGGGTATGCTCAATCCTTCAGCAATCGCTATGGCTGCCATTGCCTTCAGAGGCTGAACCGGCATGGGAAGCCGGAAATATAGGGCTGTACTTACATAGACTATTCCAGCGAGAATCAGTGTGCGGTTTAGAGGCAAACCGTTTAAGGCCGCAAGGCTCAGGAGGATTGGTACGAAGGTTCCAAGATCACCCAAAGCCCCCAGCCACTCGCCCAGCCCAAAACGAATTTTGATCAGATCTTCTTTAGAGGAAGAGGTTCTTATGAAATCCTCCTGTCGAGAAGTGATAATCAGCCGAATGCATTCCAAGAAGGAAATTTTTGATGATATTATCTTGCGAAGGGGAATTTGTCAATATACAATAGGATGCTGGAGAAGTCTCCAATTGGGGTAAGGCTAAGATCATCGATTGGTCATTTTTTTGACACCATCTACCCTGGAAAGACTACCAAGCAACAGGAATTTTTCCCTTTACAAATTTTCTCCCCCGGCCCGCTGGAATGGAAGGAATCGAGAAACCTGGAAAACGTGGAAAGTCCACAGGATGCAATATGTTGACAGACCGCTGAATGGATGTTATACTGCTTATTCGTATAAGGTGATGAACCTGCACTAAACATTGAGTTTATCAGAGTTCAATCCGTCAGAGACAGACAATCCAAAACAGGAAATGTACGCGGAATCAAACCCATCCTCACAATCGTTGGCTTTATGTAGCCACTCCCGTTTTCTCATCCTAACTTTCCTTCTAATCATTTTTGCAGCGGGAAAGGCCGTTTGCATACCACCCGCCTCCCTGGAACGCTATAGCCCGCTGAAACCCTTAACCTTAGATGTCAATCTTAGCAGGGTATACGTTGACCTGAAAGGTATTAAGGGATTCGGCGTCAGGGAGTTTAACAGGGTCGACGGTTTCACCATCTACTATGGGCTGACCATCGGTGGAAGATTCGAGGAAACTGATCCTCAGCTCGATGCAACTGCCCTGTACTACACTGACCGCTCCAGACTGGGATGGATACTCGATTTCCATAAGTCCTTTGAACGGCTAGGATACTCTACAATAGGCTTAACTTACTGCCGCGTTACAGACACCTATGACAGGTGGCGTATGGGTGATCTGGAAAGCAGCCTCGCATCTTTTGTACTGAAAGAATCTTTCAGGAACTACTATGAGAGGGAAGGTCTAAGCGTTTATTTAACAACGGAAGTGGCTGACTGGTTTTCTTTCAGAGTATCCTACACCGGAGAAGACCATAAATCAGTGGTGGCCGGTAATCCATTCACTATACCCGGGGATGCAAAGGAGTTCAGGGATAATCCTATGATAGATGACGGGAGATTCGGTGCCCTGACTTTCACTTTCACTTATGACAGCAGGGATAATATCAGACTACCCCATATCGGCTGGTACCACGAAGGAATCGTCGAAGTTTCCCGGAACTGGTTGAGGAGTGATTTCTCATACACAAGGTGGTTTATACAGATGCGCAGGTATCATCCCTTGCGTTTTGGGCAGTTCGTCAATCTCAGACTTGCCGTAGCAGGATCCTCTGGTCATATATTAAGACAGAGGCTTCTTACCGCCGGAGGTGTTGGGACCCTGAGAGGATACGATGATCTCAGTCTGGTCGGGGATCATATGGTGCTGGCCAACGCTGAGTATCGATTCCCTATAGGGTTGCTGCATTTTAAGCCTGTGCTTTTCTTATTCAACGAGCTCCATGGGATGCTTTTTTTCGATGCAGGTAAGATCTGGTTCAAGGATCTGGAAGATGACGCTGAATTTCTATCGGATGTCGGGGTAGGTCTCAGCGGGGCGAATCTCATGTCTTACTTCGGCGTCTACCTTGCCTGGCCTCTGAATGGAGATAATGAAGGAGCGCGGCTCACAATAAAAATACAAAGAGACTTTTAACTGTTGACTTTATCGGCAGTATGCAATATTCTTCTCTTACCCAGTCTTGGCTTCGTCATGGAGAACATATGAGGATAATGAAGCTCGAGGATTTTTTCTCAGAGAGCGAGATAAATCTCGACCTCCAGCAAGATACGGTTGACGGTGTACTGAAGGAATTGATAAAACTCTTAAAACTCGATGGCCGAACCAACAAAATGCTTTTCCAGATGCTCAGGAAAAGGGAGAATCTCGGTTCAACCGGCATAGGCAAGGGTGTTGCTATACCCCACTGCCGTTCACTGCTCGTGAACAGGGTAAGGGTCGCATTCGGCAGAACCAGGAAAGGTATCGACTTCAACGCCATAGACAAGAAAAAAGTAAGTTTGTTCTTCCTCATAGTGGCACCGCCAATCGAGGTGTCGAACCTGTATCTTCCGCTTCTCGGTAGAATCGCGGGTCTTCTAAAAGAAAACGACATCCTGCGAAAGATGAAACGCGTCAAAACACCTCAGGAGTTTCTCAAGCTTCTGGAGGGCATCCCCCTGTAGCGGATTTAATCATGAGTAACAATCTCGACAAACTGATCATCCTTCATGACCTCTGGGTCATGAAAAGGGAATTCGAAAACGAGGAGACCGCCTCAAAATACAAGGAGATCGGATTTGAGATAAATCAGGTGGAAATGATCCAAGAGGCCATTGATGAACTTATGAAGAAGATCGACCCGTCAGTGCTGAAGATGTATATGAGGATTGCTACGAAATATGAGCGACCAATCGTTCCCACCAAAGACGGCATTTGCTACGGCTGTTTTGTTGCGATGCCCACGGCTGAAGCCACTTCTCTATTCAAGGATACAGACATTGCGAAGTGCAGTAACTGTGGTCGTCTGCTCTATCTCCTCAAGTGACATGCTGAAAGCCGTAACCCTGAGATTGATCTGACTTACCCTTGACGGACAGTATCCCATTTCAAATCACCTCAACACCCGGTAATCCCCTTCCCGTCTGGTTAGACCGTTTTTATCGAAATATTCCAGCAGGGGAATGATATACTTCCTCGAACCGCCGAGCATCACCCTTATCTCACTCGCCGAAGCCTTCCCCTTGTTCAGAAGGAAGCTCTTCACCTTCTCTCCCGCTTCATCCACCGCCGACCTCGAAAACAGAAGCTTACTGCTCACGGGGACGAGTTCTTCCTTCTCCCTAAGCAGAGTGATGATCTCCATCAACTTCGACTCCTCTATTCCCATCTCGGATACAAGCTGAGATATGGCAGGTGGAGCAAGGCCCCCCTCATTGAACCATCTCAACACTTCATCATGGATTCTCATGTCCTCAGCCCCCAGTGAGATCTCATGTGAAGTAAGCCGTACCAGGCCTCCTCTCAGTTCTATGACAGAGGCTTGCAATAATCTATCCAGCACGGACTCTATCAAGCACTCCGGACTCGAGGGGAAAAGCCTCCTTCTCATTTCCTCGAGCGGGAATCCGATTTTCAGGGGACTCGTCTTGTGCTGCTGTCTTAGGTAGTCGGTCACTCTCTTCTCAGACTCAACAATTGCCATCGAGTGAAAGACCACATCGCCCAGAAGCCGGATCGTACCGCCCCTCTCGAGTGCGCTTATGATCTCATCTGCCTCACCGGGTGAAGCAGATGTGAGGTGTGGCAATAGAGAGCGGGGCGTTCCGGATAAACCAGATGACACGGTGACCGCAACTACCCGATCCTTTGGACTGCCGGACAGAAGAACTTCCAATGTGTTTCTGTGATTGGGCGTAATTTTAGTCCTTCTGTGAGAGTGAGGACTTAGAACGCTTCCACCGCCGATTGTCCTGATAGGGGAATAGGAGCGTACAACAAACCTGTCGTCATTCCTTGCTACGACCGGTTTCTCGAGACGCATCTGAGCATAGGTATTCTCACCGGGTTCCAGCGCTTCGCGACCAAGCAGAACCACTCTCCCCATAACCTCTTGAGTCGCAAGATGAAATCGTACCCTTCTCCTGTTTTCAATGCGGCGAGTGTGGCTCTTCAGGCACTCGAGATGGACATCAATAATGTTGGCCGCTCTCCAGTGGGGATCCTTAACCACGGTGTCACCTCTTTTGATATCCTCCTTCGAAACGCCGGTGAGTGCCAGGGCAGTACGGCTGCCAGCTGATGAGGTGGTGACCTTCCTATCATGGACCTCCAGGCTCCTCACCCTGGCTTCTATTTCTTTAGGTAAGATCCGGACCATCTCATCCTTTTCAACCTTCCCTGACCATACCGTCCCGGTCACGATAGTCCCAACTCCTTTCAAGCTAAAAGTCCTGTCCACCGGCATTCTGAAAAGATCATCCGAGTGCCTCTCTTCAAGCTCCGATGAGATCCCGATTAGTGCGTCTTTAATCTCTTCGAGACCTCTTCTTGTTTTCGATGATACTTTGATTATCGGTGCGTCCTCGAGGAAGGTCCCCTTCATCCCCAACCTCACCTCCTCCTCGACGAGTTCAAGCCACTCCTCCTCAACGAGGTCCGATTTAGTGATGGCGATTATCCCGCGGCGAGTCCTTAAAAGCTCAAGTATCTCTAAGTGCTCTATGGTCTGTGGCATGATCCCCTCGTCTGCAGCAACCACGAACAGCACTAAATCTATCCCGCTCACACCTGCCAGCATGTTTCTTATAAAGGATTCATGGCCGGGAACATCCACGACGCCGAGCGCGAAATCGTCACCTATTTTGTACTCGGCGAATCCAATGTCTATTGATATTCCTCTCTCCTTCTCTTCCTTGAGCCTATCTGTATCCTTGCCCGTGAGGGCCTTTATGAGTTCGGTCTTACCATGGTCTATATGACCCGCAGTGCCAACTATGAGATGCTTCATCAGGCGTCTCTCGAAGTGTTTTAATAGTAAATCGCACCCCTTCAGCTAACTTTCATGGTGTATACATGCCTCAGGAATGAACCGAGTGAGGCGATGCCTTTATCCTGGTGCAGATGCAATCTTATATAATTGATCGTAAATCTCCACACATCAAGGAGGAAATCCCCGTCGAGCTGTTTCTGATTCGGATCCTTTCCTTCTGAAATCCCTTGAATGAATTCACCGGCTCTTTTGTCAACGATGTAGGTATCTGGATGATTGGCCGAGCAGGAGCCACAGAAACCTCCAACCGCCTCATCATAGGCTATGAGTACTGAAGGATCCTCCATGGCACCGCCGCAGGAGGCGCATATCATGAAATCTGGCCTGAATCCCATCAGAGTGAGAAACTGCCAGATGAATGAGAGAAGATGTCTTTCACTATCATCGGGCTTAGAGCACTCAATCTTTCTTAGCGATGAGATGATAAGACGATAGAGGGTGACATTATTCTCCTCGGGCATTGTAAATCTCTTTACCATGTCGATACAGACCGATCCGGCATAGAATCTATCGAGATCAATTGACAAACCGGGAAATGATTCCAACACCGAGCACTCGGAAAGGGTATTCAGAGAGTCCGTCTTCTTCTTATAGTAGAGTAATTCGAGTCGTGTGAAGGTCTCAAGCGAACCGCCGAACTTGCTCCTGGATCTGCGCGCACCCTTTGCCATGAGCGATTGAAGCCCGTAATGGAGTGTGTACGCATGGACGATTTTACTGGTTTCGCTAAATGGATAGGTACGGAGTATCACTCCCTCTGTTCTCACCAAGCCCATCATCCCCTCTATATGTAAACGACGATAAGAGTTCCAAGCCCCAGGAGAACGAAGAAGCCAATCACATCGGTCAGAGTTGTGACGAAAATGGAGGAGGCGATGGCCGGATCGGTGCCGAGCGTTTTCAGGAGGATAGGTATGAGCGCACCAGCGATACTTGCCACGATGGTGTTTATCCACATTGCAATCCCTACTAGTAGACCGAGATAAAGGTTCTGACGCCACAGGAGTGCAACTATGGATACTACAAATCCCACGCCGACTCCGTTGAGGATACCGATCAGGATTTCCTTCTTTATCAGCTTGAGGGCTCTTCGGGGTGGAATCTCTCCCAGTGCAATCCCCCTAACGGTCACTGCAAGGGTCTGTGTGGCGGCGTTGCCCGCCATTCCCGCAATGACAGGCATAAAGATAGCCAGAACAGGCTTCAAGCTGATGACCTCTGTGAACATCCCCACGACGGATGCGGCAATGAATGCGGTGATGAGATTAAGATAAAGCCAAGGGAGACGACTCCGCACGGCCTGCTTCGGACCTCCTGTTATCTCCTCCTCTTCATTAACACCCGCGAACAGCAGGATGTCTTCAGTGGACTCGTCCTCTATGATATCTATTACATCATCGAAGGTGATTCTACCAAGAAGTCTGCCGCCGTCATCAACGACCGGAATGACCACGATGTTGTATTTGGCCATGATCCTGGCCACTTCTTCCCTGTCGACCCCGGTAGTTACGTATACAACGTCGGATTCCATGACCTCACGCACTCTCGATGATGGTTCAGCGAGAATCAGGTTGTGAAGCGATATGCTTCCTCTAAGCCTGCCGCTCCCATCGACTACAAACACCGTATAAACTTCCTCGAATTCTTTCGCTTTCCCTCTCACCTCGACGATCGCTTCATCGACTGTTTTATCCTCGAGCACGGTGAGGATCTCTGGGGTCATAACACCACCAGCGGATTCCTCATCATACCTCAACAACTCTTTGAGTTCCTGGACCTCCTCCTCTTCTATAGAACTGAAAACCCTTTCAGCGTCCTTATCGGAAAGCTCCCCGATGATGTCCACGGCATCATCTGTGGCCATTTCCTCGAAAATCGCACCAATCGTCTTCTCATCGATCTCACGTATGAGATCCTCCGCTAAATCCTCATCCAGTTCCGTTAGAGTTTCAGATGCGAGCTCGGTGGGTAGGATCTTGAATACCTTTAATCTGTCTTTACCATCAAGAGATTTCAGCACTTCAGCGATGTCAGCCGGATGAAGACCCTGGAGTCTTTCCTTCAGCCCGGTCATATCACCGGAATCAAGGAAGGCCCTTGCATCAACTGTTATATTCTCCTGATCCATGATCGACGCCAACCTCTGTCTCGAATTTCTTCATTTCCGGTATGACGGCACCACCGGATATTACCATTTTGATCCCATCTTCAACAGACATGTCAAGAAAGATAATATCTTTTTCCGGCACGAAAAGGAGAAAACCGCTGGTGGGATTGGGAGTTGTCGGAAGGAAAACACTCACAAGCTTTTCCCCCACTTTCGATTCGACCTCGCCGGAGTCCATTGAGGTCACGAAGCCGAGTACATAGGACTCTTTTCTGGGGTATTCGAACAGCACGACTCTCTGGAACAGGGTCTTCTTTTCGCCGATGAAGACATGAGTGATCTGTTGAATGGCGGTATAAATTTTATTTACTATCGGGATTCGGAACAGAATCAGGTTACCGAGTGATATCATCTTCCCACCGATGAAATTCCTAGCGAATGCGCCGGTGAGCAAGATAAGAAGCAAGAGGGCGATGAAGCCGGAGCCAGGGATATGCCTACCGATGGCCTTCTGGATCACAACCGCGAGCAGGCCATCCAGTTTTACGAAGAGAGTATAGAATATCCAGAACGTGAGGGCGAGGGGGGCGAGCACTACGACACCTGTTATCATCCTCGTTCTCAGCCATGGAATAACCCTGGGTAGCATATCTCAGGTCTCCTGTTCGGAACGATATTTTGCCCTTGAAGTCCTCGACAGGACAGTATCAACATCGTCACTCTCGACAAGCGTTATCCTCATCGTTTCGATTGATGTCCGATGCGCCCTAAGTATTTCGATACGCAGATTACCCATTCTGAAGACTTCGCCTGTCGCAGGTATACGACCTAGCCTGGACAGAAGTAAGCCTCCCATCGTCTCCGCCTCATCCGAGGACAGGTTCAATCCGAATTTCTCATTTATTTCATCGATCTGAGACGATCCTTCCACTACCATCTCCCTGCTCGAGCTCACTTGAATTGTCGTCGGCTCATTGTCGTATTCATCTTGTATGTCTCCGACAAGCTCCTCGACCAGATCTTCAAGCGTAACGATGCCCGCTGTCCCACCGTATTCATCAACCACGACAGCCAGATGCTTCCTCTCCGCCCGCATTTCGTAAAGGAGTTCATCGCATTTCTTCGTCTCGGGTACGAAGTGGACTGGCCTCTTGGAGAGACCCTCCTCCTCGTCATATTTCAGAAGATCGAAGATATGATACATCCCGACGATTTTATCCAGGCTCTCATCACAAATTGGGAGGCGCGAGAACCCCGATTCCCGTGCCAGCCGCACGACTTCCAGGATGTCAGCATTTTTCTCGACCGCAACAATCTCCGTGCGTGGTGTCATCACTTCCCTCACCGTCTTCTCACCGAATGTGAATACGCCTTTGATGATTTCCCTCTCACTCTCCTCGACAAGCCCGACCTTCTCACTCTCTCTGAGGAGGAGCTCGATGTTACGTCTCGAGAAAAACCTCCTGCTTCTATCCTCGACTCCTCCGGTGAGCCTCAGGAGAATCCTGCTCATGCCGTTGGTGAACCACAGTAATGGGGCGAGAGCCAGGCTACTCACTCTGAGCGGGCTATCGAGATAGGGCAGAATCTTCGATGAGCTTTGCTTGAACACGGCTTTCGGAATCACCTCTCCGAAAAGGAGAAGAGGAGGTATGAGAAGAGCAGGAACGATAAGTGCCGAGACTATTGGATTCTCTTCGGCCGATTGTATTGACTCGAGCAACAGCTTGGATGTGAGAACCGAGGCTGCTATATTAACCAGATTGTTTCCCACTAGAATGGTATTGATCATCCGGTAGGGCTTCTCGAGATAATCCTCGGCAAGAGATGCTCCTCTGAACCTCTTCTCTACCCAATGCTTGAGCCGGACCCTGCTCACCGAGATCAGGGCAATCTCGGAACCGGAGAAAAATGCTGACCCTATGACACATAATGCGATTAGAGCAATCGTCATGTTCAATCACTCGCCGCCATTCTTGTCTGCGTCGTTCTCGGTTATCTCACTCACGACTTTTCTCACAATCACTTTCGAAACCCTTTTACCTGCAACACGATATATACGGAAAACGAGAGAGTCCCGGGCGATCTCATCTCCCTGCTTGGGTATCTTGCCCATCAGCGAAAAGATGTAGCCTCCCAGTGTCTCGAAGCCTTCGCCCTCGATTTCAACTCCAAGGATTTCCTGGAAATCATCGATGTCCATGAGGCCATCGACCAGATAAACGCCGTCTCTGATCTGAATGATTTGCGGTTCCTCCACATCGTACTCATCCTGGATCTCTCCGACGATCTCCTCGATCACGTCCTCGAGCGTCACAAGACCGGCGGTCCCACCATATTCATCCACGACGATAGCCATGTGCACCTTCATGAGCTGGAATTCACGGAGAAGATCATTCACTTTCTTGAATTCAGGTACGAAATGAGCCGGCTTCTTGATTTCCTCGATACTCTTTATCTCACTGAATCCAAACGCATGAGCAAGAAGATCCTTGGAGTAAAGGATCCCGGTGATGTTATCAAGATTCTCTCTATAGAGGGGTATGCGCGAATGTTCGATCTCCTTCACCATCCGACAGGTTTCCTCGACCAGGGTATCCTCCTCGATGCAAAGCATATTCGTTCTTGGGACCATGATCTCTTTCACCATCGTG
Source organism: Candidatus Glassiibacteriota bacterium (assembly GCA_046760905.1). Lineage (GTDB taxonomy): Bacteria > Gemmatimonadota > CAZMKB01 > CAZMKB01 > CAZMKB01 > JBHIFB01. The sequence continues at coordinate 29,180 of JBHIFB010000001.1, forward strand.
TCGCCGAAAGTAAAGATTTTCTGTATCATCGCCTTATCGACACTGTCATCTTCGATGGTCGTCGATACCGTCGTGAGCAACTCCTCCTCGGTAAACCTGGGCATCCTGGCAGAAGGCCTGAAAATCTTCTTCGCTGCTCCTGTCATGAACGAGAGGATTCTGATAAATGGTTTTATCATAAGCACCCAGGCGCTTAGAAACGGAGCAACACGAGAACTGAATCTCTCAGGATTGTCGACAGCATAGACCTTAGGGGAGATCTCCCCGAAGAGCAATATCATTGCCGTAATGAGAAGAATATCTATCAAGTAAATCGAGCTCTCCGAGAGTAAGAGCCTCTCCATGAACAGGTTGTGTGTCAGAAACGTTGCTGATGAAGCGGCTGCGATAGAGACGAGCAGGTTCCCGAGGAGAATTCCATTGAGAAGGTCATCGCTTCTTTCCAGGAGCTTCTCAACGGTCCTCACATGTTTTCGCCCGTCCTCCTCCATCTTCGATATCTGCCATTTCGAGAGGGAGAAAAAGGCCGTCTCCGACCCAGAGAAAACCGCCGAAAGGATAAGACAGCAGATGAAGATCACTGCGAGTATCAGGGATGAGAGAAGCATCTAACGCCCGCCTTCCAGAAATCCTTTGACGAGGTTTTCTTGCATCTTGAACATTTCCTCCCGCCCGGACTTTTCGTCATCCCCGTATCCACAGAGGTGCAAGACGCCATGAATTAGCAGCCTGAGAGTCTCCTCTTTCATTCTCACGTTGTTGGCTCTTGCCTGGTCTTTGACCCTGTCCATGCTGATATAGATATCGCCGAGAAGCATGTCATCCTCGGGTTCAGAAAGTTCGAATGCCAGAACGTCAGTCTCACGATCGTTCCCGCGGTACTTCCTGTTCAGATCCCGAATAATATCATCATCGACGAAAGTGACACTCACTTCGGCAGCATCTATCCCGAAACGCTCAAGTAGAGTGTAAGCATATCGCCTAAGTTCTTTCATCGACAGGGGAAGCCGATGCCGCATCATCTTGTTCACGTGCACCGTCATTGATCCGCCCGCTTGTCTTTTTGACCTCCTCATCGTTTGCCCCAACCTGTTGAGGATATTCAATTCTGTGGTGCAGAGTAGAAATTATGACCTTCAAGAATTCCTCCTGGATCAACCTCAGATCGTTGAAAGTTATATCCGCTTCATCGAGTTGACCCGCCTCGACCTTGGATTTGATCGCGGCCTCAATCATGTATTTGATCTTCTGTGGCGACGGGTCTTTGATGGTTCTGCTTATTGACTCGATGGAGTCTGAGATCATCAGTATCACCGCCTCTTTCGATTGGGGTTTTGGCCCGGGATAACGATACTGGTAGGGATCGACACTGCTGTTAATCGTCTGTTCCTTCGCTTTGTCATAGAAGAAAGAGATCATCGAGGTGCCATGGTGCTGTGGAATAAAATCGATAATACATTGCGGCAGGTTGTAGTTTTGAGCCATCTCTATTCCCTTCTTCACGTGAGATTCTATGATCAGGGCACTAATGCTGGGAGAAGTATAGTCGTGCGGATTATAATCGGATCTCTGGTTTTCCACGAAGTAATAGGGCTTTGCTATTTTCCCGATATCGTGATAATAACTCCCCACCCTGACTAGAAGTGAATTCGCACCTATTCTCTCTGCGGCAGATTCGGCGAGATTACTCACAGCGAGTGAATGAGCCCAGGTCCCGGGTGCCTTCAATGCCAGTTCTTTCATGAGCGGATGGTTGAAATCGGACAGTTCGAGCAGGCTGATATCCGTCGTGACGTTGAAGGAATATTCCAGGAGCGGAAGGAGTCCCATGGCAAAGAATGTCGAGAATATACTATTGATGACTCCCCAGCCACATGACTGAAGCGTTTCCGTCCACGGTACGAGCCTGATCAGACCCACCGCGGTTATTGATATCACATAACCGGTCGCAAGGTACAAGATGGACCTGTAGAATTGTCCCCTGCTGCGTATCAACCTCGTCGACAGTGTTGCCGAAACACCGCCGATGAAGGACACGAACAGCACATTGTAACCGAAGTTTTCCTGACCTCCCAGGAGAATGGATAGAACCAGAGTTGCGACGAGTGCGAGCCTTCCATCGAAGAGCACGGCTATCAATATAGAGCCGATCGCAATAGGGACGAGATATACCGGCACCTGAGGAAACCGTGCTATGATCGAGGAGAGGCCCATAACGATAAGAAAGGTGAATCCGAACAGTGCGATGTTTGAAAATGAGGCGTATACTGATCTACGGTAATAGTTCAGATAGAGAGCGAATATACCGAGGATAAAGAAATTGATGAGAATGCCTCCGAGGATCGGAAGGTATATCTGTGCTTGTGTGACTCCTTTTTGCCTCCTCGCCATTTCCTCATTCAGAGCGACGTATCGATCAAGAGCAGGTTGGGTGATCCTGTATCCCTCGGCGATTATCTTCTCACCCTCGAGTACCTGAGCTTTTATTGGTGAGACTTGATTGCGAGCGTGTTCCCTCCTTCTGGCTGTTTCAACCTCATTATATATGACATTCGGCTTGAAAAACCGATTCACGATCGAGAGGAAGAGGGATCTTAAGACGTCCTCTTCGAACTCGATATCGTATCTGAGAGCGTTATCGTACACCTGCTCTATGGTAAAGAAATCATCTATATCGTTCAGGACTTCGGTCTCATTCCTCACGGATGCCACCGGCACATCCCCAAGCTTATTGGCAATCTCACTCGTTATCACGCCTCTCTTTAGATGAATCTCGAAGAATCTTACCGTTTCCTTCTTCATCCTTTTCAGGTTTTCCGGTTCCATGAGCAGCGCAAAGCTATCGTCATCCACAAGCGATCCCCCACCTGAGAACAGCAACACAGCGCTTTGCTTCAGGCTATCCAGCCTTGAGCTTATCTGTTCTTTCTTCGCTTTACTCCCGGAACCGTTGAGGGCTCGCACCAGTTCCCTGTACTTACGGGAGAGGCTTTCTGCGTTTTCAAAGAAGCTGTTCACATCCGCCATGACCGAATCGTAAGAGTTTGGGACGTATTCGAGCACCGGATGCACCCCTTCCGCCCTCTCTTCCCTCTCCCGTGCTAGCTCCTTCGGATTTTTGTACACAGAATAGGAAAAGGGTGCGGTCACATCTTCGGGAGCCACCATGCCTACCTCATAGTCAGACATCTCATAGTGAGTCGCGAATGGAAAAAGAAGGCGGAACACTATCGCCAGGAGCGTGATGAACAGCACTCGCGACGTGTGGTAGGTGAGAGGATGCTTCGGCTCGGTTTGGTTCTTCGGGTCATACGATACGTATAGTGGTATCCCTTTAGTCCATTTAATCGCGACGTTTAATTTTCTGATTAACTTCCTCATAGTATCAGGAATCCTTCCCCTGGCTGGACTCGTACGCACGGATTATTTCCTGTACAAGCCTGTGTCTCACGACATCTTTTTCCGTGAGGTAGATGAATTCGATACCCTCGACTCTTTTCAGGATCCTCTCTATATCCAGCAGACCTGACTCAGAAGGCCTTACAAGGTCGATTTGCGTTTTATCACCTGTAATTACAGCTCTCGAGTTCAGTCCGAGTCTTGTCAGAAACATCTTCATCTGCATCTTTGTAGTGTTCTGAGCCTCATCGAGTATCACGAAAGCATCGTTCAGAGTCCTCCCCCTCATATATGCCAGTGGAGCCACTTCGATAACCCGTGAGTTCAAAGCTCGCCTGATCTTATCAGGAGGAAGCATATCATACAGCGCATCATAAAGCGGTCTCAGATAGGGGTCGACCTTCTCCTGGATATCTCCAGGAAGAAAACCGAGGCTCTCACCGGCTTCCACTGCGGGCCGGGCGAGTACCAGTCTCTTCACCCTCTTCTTATTCATGAAATCCAGAGCCATCGAGACGGCAAGATAAGTCTTACCGGTTCCAGCAGGTCCTATCCCGACAACTATCTCACAATCGTCCATCGCTCTCAGATAACGCCGCTGCCCTTCACTCTTCGCGCGTATTATCCTCTGTCGCCCTGAGAGGTATATCAGCCTCTCCTCCTCTTGTATGGCTTCTTCAACAGAGTCCGAGCCCTCGTACAGTTTCACGATGTCGTCTTCGGAGAACTGCTGGCCGGTCTCCACAAGCTCGATCAGCTTCAGGAGTACTTTCCTCGACTGCCGCGCAGCTTCGTTATCATCCCTAAACACAATCTGTCCATTCCTTATGACAATGCGGGTGCCAGAAATCCTTTCCAGAGTCCTCAGGTTACTATCTGCCGGACCGAAAAGCACGAGCTGGTCCACACCTTCGAGAGAAATCGGTTTCACCTTTTCCTGTATACCTTTCGAACCCTTACTCCTCTTTTTCACACTCATGTTGTTCCTTTGCTTTCTTTCTAACCCGCTGCACAAGGTGAAGCTCCTCAAGCGAGTCCTCACTAACTTCAGATGGTGTACCTTCACAAAGAGCATAGGCACTTGTTGTCTTTGGAAATGCAATCACATCACGTATGGAATGACCACCAGCTATCAACATCACCAGTCTGTCAAGACCGAACGCAATACCACCATGAGGCGGTGTTCCATACTCGAGCGGAAGAAGCCGAATCTGGCCTCGGCTTGATCCCTATCTATTCCACATATCCTGAGAACTTTCTCCTGCAGTTTCCTGTCTGATATCCTGATGCTGCCTCCTCCTATCTCGGTTCCGTTGAGAACAAGGTCATATGCTCTGGATGTTACCGAGAGTGGATTTTCCTCCAGATTCGGGATTTCCTCATTCTTCGGACTGGTGAAGGGATGATGCTGAGGTGAAATATGCGAGCCGTCCTCATCCAGTTCGAACATCGGATAGTCCACAACCCAGATGAATTCGTATGCATCGTCATCGGCAAGATTGAATTTCCGAGCAAGATGAAGCCTCAGCTCCGAAAGGCAGTTGCCAGTGGTAGAGTCTTCCCCTGCCATCATGAAAAGTATGTGATCCCGCTTAAAATCCAGTTCGTCCCATATCCTCTCGAACACTGACTCCCCTGTATATTTCAGCGGTATCCCCTCCAGCCCTCTTTCAGTACACCTCACCCAGAGGAGACCGCCTCCTCCGTATAGTGACACCAGATTCGACAATTCATCCAGTTCTCTTCTGCTGAGAGAGGCGGCTCCGGGAACGGCAAAACCTCTTACCCTTCCACCGCTCTCAATGGACTTTCTGAAAACGCCGAATTCCGAATGGATGAAGTAGGATGAAAGATCCATGATGAGAAGGCCGAACCTCGTATCGGGTCTGTCCGTGCCATATTGTTCCATGGCCTCCTTGTAGCTTATCCGTCTGAACGGAGTCTTTAGCTCGACACCCGGGCATTCTCTGAATATCCCTTCCATCAGGATCTCCGATACCGTCATAATATTTTCTTCGTCGATGAAGGACATCTCGATATCGATCTGTGTGAACTCAGGCTGCCTGTCGGCGCGAAGATCCTCGTCCCTGAAACAGCGAGCAATCTGGTAATATCTATCCATTCCGGAGACCATCAGAAGCTGCTTGTAAAGCTGAGGTGATTGGGGCAGAGCATAGAATTTGCTTGGATGTACCCTTGATGGGACTAAGTAGTCCCTAGCACCCTCTGGCGTGCTCCTGGTGAGGATTGGGGTCTCTATTTCCAAAAAGCCTAACTCGTTGAGAACATGCCTCGTCTTCTGCATGACCCTGTGCCGTACCTCCAGGTTACCTTGAAGCTCATCCCTCCTCAGGTCAAGGTACCTGTATTGATACCTTAGATCATCCTGAACATCTCCCGGCGCCGAGATGACGAATGGCGTCGTCTCCGCTCTCGAAAGGATCTCGATCGTCTCGCCCCGCACCTCAATTTCACCCGTGGGCATATCGGGATTCTTCATTCCCGCAGGTCTCAGGCGCACCGGGCCTCTCACTGAGATCACATCTTCCATCCTCAGCGATTTGGCCAGTTCGAGCGTATCCGCTGCAATCGTTTCCGGGTCGAATACGATCTGGGTTTTTCCGAACCTATCTCTGAGATCCACGAAGATTAAACCTCCATGATCCCTCCTCCTGTGTACCCATCCCGAAAGAAGCACCACTTTCCCTTCGTCTGTTCTCCTCAGATCACTGCAGGTGTTTGTTCTGTAACGGGTCGAAAGTTCTTTCCACTTCATTCTACTTTCATTTCTCCGAGATGGTCGCAGAGATCTTCGAGAGATACATCTACTTCTTCACCACTTTTCATGTCCTTCACCTTAACTGCCCCCATATTCATCTCATCGGTGCCGAATATTACCGCGAACCTCACACCCAGTTTGTCCGCTTTCCTGAACTGGGCTTTAACGCTCTTCCCTGTGAAGTCCATATCAACACTGAGTATATTCCGTACTTTAAGCATCTCTCTGAAGGCAGGAATCCGAATGGATTCATCAGTGATGACAAAGAACACATCAACCACCCTTCCCTTTTGCTTATCCTCTTCTCTCTTCGACTCAGAATCTGCAATCATCTCAAGCGCCAGAATAATCCTTTCGACCCCCGCAGAGAAACCCACCGCTGGAGTCGAGGATCCGCCAAGCATCTCAACCAGATCATCATATCTCCCGCCGCCACCGAGGCTGTTCTGTGCCCCGAACGATTTAAAAACGAGCTCGAAAGCAGTCTTTGTATAGTAATCCAAGCCCCTTACAAGATAAGGCTCCAACGCATATGGAATACCCGATGAATCAAGGATCTGCCGCACCTCATCGAAATGATGACGGCATTCCTCACAGAGGTAGTCCATTGGGACCGGAATCGTTGACCGGCATCTCAAATCATGATCCTTCTTGCAATCCAGCACTCTGAGCGGGTTCGACCGATACCTTGTCTTACAATCTGAACATAATGAATCATATCTATCTGCGAGAAACTCTTTTAATACTTCTACATATCCTGGACGGCACTTCCTGCATCCAACACTGTTAATTAACACATCGACTTCTTCTATCCCAAGGAGCTTCGCCAGATCTCTCAATATGGCAATACACTCCACATCAAGATATGGGGACAGGCTGCCGATCGCTTCGATACCAACCTGATGGAACTGTCTGTATCGTCCAGCTGAAGGCCTATCGTATCTGAACATCGGACCTACATAATACAATTTCTGGACATCCATATTCGCATGGAGTCCGTGCTGGAGATATGAGCGTATCACCGAGGCCGTTCCTTCCGGTCTGAGAGCGAGTTCTCTCCCCGCCCTATCCTTGAACACATACATTTCCTTTTGAACGATGTCTGTCTCAGAGCCAACACTGCGAGCGAAGAGCTCATTCTCCTCGAACATCGGTGTAACGACCTCGCGGTAGCCTGATCTCTCAAACAGCCGGCGCGATGTGTCAACGACCCTTCTGAAGATGCCCACCTGTTGGGGCAGAATGTCGTGAGTCCCTCTAGGTGACTTGAACTTCATCTTTCCTTCGTCTCTTCAGATCGATATAAAGGTAGAACAACGCAAAGAAAACAACCGCACCTACCGAATCAGCGAGGAAGTCATATTGATCACAGAGCCTGCCGGGCACATATTTCTGGTGGATTTCATCCAGAAAACCGTATGTGATGACACCTAAAAGGCCAAGTCCCCTCGCTGAATCGATGTTACTTAAACCCTTACAACCATAAAAAACCAATGCGCATAGGATTGTAAAGGCTACTCCATGAACGATCTTATCCTTCAGTAAAAATTCTTTCCCTGGCAGACTGATATGAGGTTGAGAGGACAGGTAAAAAATCAGGCCCGCCCATAATAATGAGGGGAGCCAGCGAAGTAGTGACCTCTCACTCCTGATTCTCTTCATGCCTTTCCGCTTGACTGACGATCATGCTATCCTCAGGGAACCTCTCCAGCAACCTCCTTAAAACATCCTGTGCCTCGGTTTCTCTGTTCAACGCCTCGTAGAACCTGTATAGCTGGTGATAACCAACCCTGTATGAAGGATCAACAACTATGGACTCCTCCAAGTAATCTATCGCCCTCTGCGTGTCGCCTTCACTGAAGGCAAGGGCCGCCCTCTGCAAGTATAGAGATGGATCCCTGCTCTCCTTGGTGTCAAGATTCTTCATGTACCGGCCGAGGAAGCTATCGGCCATGGTGTAATTACCCTGTTGAGCGTACAGGGTCGAAATCAGATAGTCAAACCGTTCTGGATTCTGTGCGAATTCCCTGGCCAGCTCATAGCACTTGATGGATTTATCAATCTGGCTTTTGCTTATGTATGCTCTTCCCAGGAAGCTGTAAGCCGCGGCATAATTGTTGAGAAGTTTTCGCGTGTTCGGGTCTTTATAAACTTTGGGATCCATTATGCTCCTGTAACTGTATACAGAATTCAGCAGCGTGTCGGATCTTGCTACATCTATATACACATTCGCCTCGGGAACATAGGCTATGTTCTCATCCTGTTTCTCAAGCTCAGCCACCTTGACGGGCATAATCCTGTAAAGTAGCGCCTGCATGAGAAAATAATCATTCAGGTCTACTTTGTTCTCACCCGATACTGTAACCGCAAAATACATGGGCCTTTTCCAATCATTCACCCTCAACAGATGAAGGACCATCAGATCCTGTACCCTGAATATGCGGCCCTTCTCATAGACTACTTCGAGTCCTCCGGTCCTGAACACACGGTCGCTTCCTATCTGCACCGGAACCAACGCATCAATCTCTTCATCAGTGTAGCTCACGATAGGATCGGGCGGTTTGCTGGGAATCTCAACACCCTGACTCTTCCATAGGTCAACCAGCTCCTTGGGGAGTTCGGCCGGATCCGGAGGAACCCAGTCCCTGAGCTGTTTGATATACCACGGTGTGTTAATAAGGCTCAGGTTCGCAACCATAACATCCTTCCTCACTCCTTCCACCTCCTGCAAAAACCAGAGCGGGAAGGTATCATTATCTCCGTTGGTGAAAATCACTCCATAGGGCTCAGCGGATATCAGGATATCATAGGCGTAATCCCAAGCTATATAATTCTCAGACTTGTCACTCTCGAAGTAGTTCAGTTTCGAAGGCAGAAAAGCCAGCAGGAATACGAAAGCTGAGAGACTATAAAATATGACTTTCGACTCGCCGGCACCTGTCATGAACTTTCTCAGAGCATTTACGATGTAGGCAAGTCCAATGCCAACCCACAAGCCGAAGAAAACGAAGGATACCTCGAAGAAGTAGTCTCTCTCTCGCACTTCATGCATGTCCTGATTGGGAAATTCGGTGAGGGCCTGCGTGTGACCGAGCTTGAAGTTAAGATAGAACACGAGTCCAACGCTAGTCGCCATGTAAATGGTAAAGAAGTACCAGAAACTGTCACGATCTAACCTTGAGTGGGCGTAGATCCCTAATACACCGACCAGGATATATAGAAAGGTGACATAGATATGACCGTATTGCTGAAAGAAGTATATAAAATAGAGAGGGAGCTGATATTCGAAAAAATCGACTGTTCTGGGGAAAGGAGGTCTCGTCCCGTACTGCTTCCTGAGAAGTACGTTCCAGAAGGCATTCCAGGTAATCGGGTCTGCTTCATTGATGCTCGGATCGAGAACGGCCCGGATCGGCAGATAGAGGTGCACTGATAGTCCAAGTGCAAAGAATGCCAGAAGGAAGCCGAATACTTTGAGCGATTTCAATCGATTCATCCAGTACACAGCGACAATTAACAGGATGAATGAGAAGACAAACGGAGGCCACTTGATGACGTCAGTGAATAGCAGTGAAAAGTTTTCAAGAAACTTCCCCATCCCGAACTTGTCCAGATCGATTCCAGTGAACAGGAGAAGTATCAGCGAAATTAGGCCTAACACGAGGGAAAGGTAATACTTGAACTCGGTCCCCTTCGTAGAGGTCAGGAAGAAAAGGAGAAGCCCGGGTCCGGCGAGCAGTGCCATCAGGTGATTACCGACTGAAAGTCCGGCAATATAAGCCATGAGGAGAAGGATGACCTTCTCTTCATTAGTTCCCCTCCTCTCTCTCCATTGGAAGGCCAGAAGTGTCAGGATAGCAATCATGAGCAAGGCTATCGAGTATACCTCCGTTTCGACCGCATTACCCCACACTGTGATGGCGGTCGATGATACGATACTGGCAGCGAATGCCCCGCCGTAAACTATCCACCTTACCGATCCGTTTTCCTTACCCAGTGGCAGTCTCCACAGCACCTTAGCAACGGCCACGAATAACAGCAGTGCAGCTATGGAGGTACTTACAGCGGAAAGAAGGTTCAATTTATACGGTACCGTGAACGGGAACGGGATGAGAGACCATACCTTTCCGATAAGGACGAACAGGGGTGTCCCGGGCGGATGAGGTATTCCGAGTATGTGGGAGGTCGATATGAACTCACCGGCATCCCAGAAAGTCACTGTAGGAGCGAGGGTGGTGATATACAGGCCAAGAACGTATGCGAAAACTGCAGCACACATAATCCAGAACAATCTGTCATGATGCAACTCTATTTCTTTCCCGTTATTCTTCCCCATATGTGATGATCTCCGCTGTAATTTCCTTGAGTCTCTTTCGGAGGGTTTCGATGGATATGTTCCTTTCGAGGAATCCATCGTATGTTAGTGAGACCTGCTGCGTTTCCTCCGAGACCACAATCACGATTGCATCAGTTTGCTCGGATAGCCCTATGGCAGCTCTATGTCTCGTTCCAAGCTCCTTGTCATACACCGGCTGCTCTGTCAGAGGCAATATGCAGCCGGCCGCTTTCACGATATACTGTCCTATAATAACCGCCCCATCATGAAGCGGGCTCTTCTGCGTGAATATGGTAGAGATGAGCTCTGCGCTGACAGCTGCCTCGAGTTTTGTCCCTGTTTCGACATATGATTTCAAACCCGTTTGCCTCTCGAGCACTATAAGCGCTCCGGATTTCTGGGCTATTAGTTTTTCGACGGCTTTTATCACTTCCTCGAGTACCTTATGTTCCTGTGTCTTCATGAAAAACCTGAAGAATCTGGACCTGCCCAGCTCCGCGAGCCCTCGGCGCAATTCCGGTTGGAAAACAATGATAAAGCCAAGGACCCACACCGCCTCCAGCGTCGAAATCATAAGACTTAATGCATTCAGGTGGAACCATTGAGCAAGAATCGAACATATAAGAAGCAGAAGAAGTCCCAAAAGCATCTGAGTCGCTCTTGTGCCTCGGATGACAAGCAAAATCCTGTAAATGATGTAGAAAACAATTGCTATATCCAGGAAATCCGTTATGCTGGGTTTGAGAAAGGTCATGTCGGTTTATGAGACTCCTCCATTATCACCTTAGCCACCTCGACGGCTCTTTTAACCTCCTTCACGTCGTGAACCCTGAGTATGCTTGCCCCTCTCACCATAGATAGAACACTCGCCGCGATAGTACCTTCGAGTCTCTCTTCGACGGGCAGGTTGAGTATCTTTCCAATGTAGGATTTTCTGGATACCCCCACAAGTATAGGTCTTTCCATGATGGATAGTTCAGCTAGCCGATTTATGAGAATGCAGCTCTGAAGATAGTCCTTCGCAAATCCAATCCCTGGGTCGAATACTATCCTCTCAAGTTCGATACCTTTTCCGAGCGCGATCTGTGCTGATTCTTCGAGCTCAGCCCTCACATCGGCTACGAGGTTCCGGTAGTTGGTCAAGCTCTGCATCGTCTTTGAATTTCCTCTCATATGCATTATCACCAAACCGGCTTTGTGCCTCGCCACCACACCGGCCATCTCGCTGTCTCGCTTTAAGCCGCTGATGTCATTCACTATCTCGGCACCGAGGTTCAATGCCACATCTGCTACATCGGCTTTATACGTGTCCACCGATATCGGAACTGGAAAATCATCGCCCATCCCCTCGAGCACAGGATTGATCCTGGAAAGCTCGATTTCAGCAGGGATGGGGTCGGCATCGGGTCTCGTCGATTCAGCTCCTACGTCAATGATATCAGCTCCTTGGTTCACCATTTCCAGGGCTCTATCGAGAGCAGCGTCCACGGAAGTGAACTTACCCCCATCAGAGAAGGAGTCAGGAGTTAGATTCAACACTCCCATTATAAGCACTCGACCGGAAAGTGAAATCTTTCCTTTCGATGTTAGCCACGTGTCTCTATTATTCAATCCTCTCCCTCCGAACGACGATCCTCCTCCTTGGGCGTCTGACTCGGCTCCGGATTTTCACCCATCCCTGTCCGAACTTCCGCCTGTACACTCTTCTCCTCATCGACAGGCTGCTTTGCGAGCTCTTCTCCTTTTATGATCTTCGCAATCTCCTCCCCGTCGAGAATCTCTCTTTCAAGCAACGCACTTGCCATTGCGTGCAGTTTGTCGATATTCTCCTTTAGTAGATTCAGGGCAGTGATATATGCATCCTCGACAATGCCCTTCACCTCGGAATCTATCAGCTTTGCCGTCTCTTCACTGTAGTCCCGCGGTTGAGATATTTCCCTGCCGAGGAATATGGTCTCCTCCTTCTTTCCGAAGGTGATGTGTCCCAGCTTATCACTCATGCCCCAGTTCGATACCATCCTCCTCGCCAGCTCCGTCGCCCTATCCAGATCGTTCCCGGCGCCGGTAGTCGGGTCTCCTAGTACCAGCTCCTCCGCAGCTCTACCTCCGAGAAGCGCGGTCAGGTTGTTCTCACACCAGGTCTTCGAATATATTCGTCTGTCATCCAGCGGCAGAAAATGCGTTACTCCCAGCGCCTGCCCTCTCGGTATTATTGTAACCTTGTGGACAGGATCAGCACCGGGTGTCAGCACCCTGACGAGCGCGTGGCCGGATTCGTGATACGCTATCGCCTTTTTCTCCTCCTCGGATATGACGAGGCTCTTTCTTTCAGCTCCCATCATCACCTTGTCTTTAGCACTCTCAAAATCCTCCATGTCAACCTTGTCTTTATTCCTCCTGGCTGCCAGAAGGGCCGCCTCGTTAACTATGTTAGCAAGGTCCGCACCCGAGAGCCCCGGTGTAGCCTTCGCAAGTACTTCGAGGTTGACATCGTCATTGAGTGGGATATTCCTTGTATGAACCTTCAGTATGCCTTCCCTGCCTCTCACATCCGGGCTATCAACCACTATCTGTCGGTCGAACCTCCCGGGCCTTAGAAGGGCAGGATCGAGTACATCCGGCCGGTTTGTGGCCGCAAGGAGTATAACACCTTCCTTCGATTCGAATCCATCCATCTCGACGAGCAGCTGATTGAGTGTCTGCTCTCGCTCATCGTGACCACCACCTAATCCTGCACCCCTGTGTCTGCCGACGGCATCTATTTCATCAATGAAGATTATACATGGTGCATGGGCCTTTCCCTGCTCGAAGAGATCCCTCACTCTCGATGCGCCGACTCCAACGAACATCTCTACAAAATCAGAACCGCTCATGCTGAAGAATGGAACGCCTGCCTCGCCTGCAACTGCCTTGGCAAGAAGGGTCTTCCCGGTGCCGGGCGATCCAAGGAGCAGTGCTCCTTTTGGAATCCTCCCGCCTAGTCTCTGGAATCTCCGTGGATCCTTTAGAAACTCAATTATCTCTTCGAGTTCTTCCTTTGCTTCATTACAACCAGCGACATCCTCGAAGGTGACTTTGGGAGTGTCTCCCGTAAGCAGTCTTGCCTTGCTCTTCCCGAAGGAAAAAGCCTTGCTCCCACCCCCCTGGACCTGCCTCAAGAAGAAGATCCACAAACCTAGCAGGAAAATCCAGGGGAGCCAGCTCAAAAGCTGAAGCCACCACTTGACCTTTGGCGGGTGAGAGGAGATTGGGGAAACACCGTGTTCCTCGAGCTCCTTAACGAGGGAAGGATCCTCGAATGGGAGGTAGGTTTTGAAGTTTCTGTATTCACGCAACTTCCCCTTGATCGTGATGCTGCTCTGCTCCTTCAGCTCGCCTGTAATCTCCTTTTCGACGATCGTCACCGACTCGACGTTGCCTGAGGTCATCTCCCTCCTGAAGTCAGAGTAACTTATTTCGGCGAATTCACTCTCACGCATAGAGAGAAAGTTGTATATTGTGAGGGGCAAAAGGAGAATCAGGATCCAGAAAGCCAGTGTCTTGGAAACCGTAGAAACCTTCTTTGGACCACTGGGGATGGGCGGCTTCTTCCTGGGCGGTCTGCGAGCCGGTCTCCGTGGAGACGATTTCTTCTTCCCCTCGTCCTTCTCGACCATTTTGAAACAACCTCTCTTTCAGTTCAGATACTCAAACCTCTAAGGATCCCTACAAATGGTAGGTTCCTGTAATTACCATCGTAATCAAGTCCATAGCCAACGACATATACATCAGGTATACGGAATCCGATGTATTTTAGTTCCCTGCAAGTGCAGGAATCATTCCTCTTCTGGAGCAGGGCGCACAGCTCGAGGGTGGCTGGATTTCGCGCACTCAGGATATCCGTGAGTCGACTCAGCGTCAGGCCCGTATCAACGATGTCCTCGACCAGAAGAACGTGACGACCAGTGACGTCTATGCCAATGTCATGCGTAACCACAACATTACCTGTACTGCTTGCCGATGAATAACTTTCTACCGTCATGAAATCCATCGTAATCGGAATATGAATGGTCCTTATGAGGTCTGCCAGAAACACAAAACTCCCCTTGAGGACACCCACGACGATGGGACTCTGGTTCTCATAATCGAGAGAAATCTCCTCCCCGAGCTCCCTCACCCGGCTCCTGAGAGATTCCTCATGTATAAGGACTTTTTCTATCTCCCCACCCATATTCATATCGACTGGGTCTGTTATCTCGACAGGCTCGGAACCTCTACTCGGCGTCACTTCAATCCTCCTTTTGAATCTCTATCACGAGGGTATGCTGTGTGGCAGGTTCAACAGCTGCATGGGAAGAACGTCTTACACCGACAACCCACAGGATTCTATCAGCGTCCGTGAGAATGGGGACACTCTCACGCTTGTACCGAGGAACTTTTGCTTCCTGAAGGAGGTCACTAACCTTCTTAGTCCCAGTGAAGCCGAATGGATTGATTCTATCTCCCTTCGTCCAGCTGCGAAGCTTGAGCGGAAAGAAGAGTTTTTCACGATCGAAATAGCCGAGATGCCTCCCTCCCCCCACTTGCACATTCTCCACAATAGTTGCCCAATCGACCACATCCTGCTGCCTTACAGTGACCCTGTAAAGGCTTTTTCCTATCGATAATATTGTATCCAATCCCGGCTCAAGGAGGACTGAAACAGGGCGTGGCTCAGAGGCAGCTTCCCTGCTATTAGTGAGGGAGACAGTGTCGAAGTTTTTACAAGCGGTTATCCCACCTGGAAGCTGCACTACCTTACCGCTTTGAGCTCTTTCACAAAAACGGGTGAAAATGTCGCTCGCTTTTCTCGGAAGTTCCTTCCCAGAACCGCTAATTTTCTTGTAAGAATAGCGAAGCAGTTCTCTTCTCAAGAAATAATGATAATCTCTCCATTTTTTTAAATCAAGGCTTATTTCTTTTTCATCCGAAAACAGGAGGGAGCTTTCGTACAATTCTCTCACCGTCGATTCAAGATATTCAACAACCTCGCTCACGGAGCCGGCGAGAGAGAGAATGTTTTCCGCTAAATGTTCCTTTTGATCCTTGGTGATTGAGGATAGAAGATCGTTCCTTATAAAATTCCTGAGATTGTCAGAGAGACTGTTCGTAGGATCCTCACGATATTCTATTCCATGGAATTGAGCGTATTCGAGTATCTCAAGCTTTCTGAGCACAAGAAACGGCCGAATCAATCCTCTGTCATCTACTGCCTTTATGCCGGCAAGCCCCCTCAGACCGGTCCCCCTCATAAGCCTCATAAGGATTGTCTCAACCTGGTCGTCCGCGTGATGGGCGGTGGCTATCTTTCGAGCGCCGGTTCTCTGTTTCAGGCGGAAAAGAAACCGGTACCTCAGAATACGAGCCGCCTCTTCCAGGCCCAACCCACCCTGCCTCATGTAATCCTGCACATCCCCTTTACCAGAACTGAAGGGCAGTCCTCTCTTCGTTGCCTCTCTCTTCACAAGTTCACCGTCGAGAGCACCTTCATCACCTCTCAAGAGATGATCAAAATGTGCAATGTGGAGATGGAAACCTGCCTTAGCCGAAAACTTCGAAAGCATGTCCATCAACACCATTGAATCGACCCCTCCTGAAATGGCACACAGGACCAGCTCCGATCCTCCGATCAATCTGTTCTCCTCAATGAACGTCCAGACCTTATTCAGCGCCCCATACATCCTTATCGATTTCTCCTGGAGTTTAATCCCGGCTACTACCCCTTGAAATTACACGACACATACTCCCCCATAATACAAATTAATTTTACTTTGTAGAAGTTGCAAGGGAGGGGCTCCGCATACTACAAGAGCCCTTCCCGATGAGAAGGGCTCTTTAAACCATAGCGGTGCAGGGACTCGAACCCCGAACACGAGGATTATGATTCCTCTGCTCTAACCAATTGAGCTACACCGCCAGTAAGCAAGCTTTTAGTGCGTTTAAGACGCTTCGATAGGCATACCACCCTGCGTTTCGTTAAGAATTTACGGAACTATTCGATTTCTGTCAAGAAGATGTCATACCTCGTTGACAAGGTTTGGCTGAGGAGCTAAATTGTATCAAGTAAGGTGACCATCGATTGTGAAAGAATCAAGGAGGAACGGATGTCCCAACCTGTACGGGAGAAAGAGGATCTCATCAAGCTTGCGATAGAGCGGGAAATACGAGCTTACGATTTTTTTAATGACGCCGTTGACAGAATGAGTTATAAGGGCACAAAGGAGATGTTGAGGGCCCTGGCGATGGAAGAGCAGAGACACAGGGAAATGCTCGAGAGAGCCCTCAAGGAAGAAGTTGTCGAGCATATAGGAACCGATCCATCACCTATGGATTTCAAGATCGGTGATGCCTTGCTTGTGCCTGAACTCACGCAGGAGAGCACCCCGCAAGATCTGATGATCGTGGCAATGAAGTTGGAGGAGGCATCAGTCGCATTCTATCAGGCCATACTGCCACATTTCAGAGGTTCTGGCTTCGAGGACCTCATCAGTAGGCTCGTGAGAGAGGAACAGAAACACAAGGAGCGTCTTGAAAAAGAGTATGACGACCATTTTCTCTCTGAAATGTAGAGATGCCGGCAGGTCTTATCACTTGCTGCGGTCGAAGTCGTATTTGAGGAAGAGGAGGCCTTCCTTCCCATCATCAATTTCCCCCATCACTTCGAAACCTCGCTTGAGGTAGAAGTCGACTGCCCTTGTCCAGGATTTTTTCACACTCACTTTAAATCTAGGGCAACCAGCTTCCCGGAGAATCCTCATCACCTCTTCCATCAATATGGTCCCGGTTCCCATTCCTCTACAGTCTTCGCGAGTTATCAGCGTAAGCAGTTCCGCCTTCGTCTCGCCTGAAAAAGAAGCCGGGTAACGGGCGGCTCTCACCACATTCTTGAGGATTCGGGGAGTTCGAAAGGATGCTCTGAGCACTTCGATTGCCATCGCCCAGCCTCTTCTCTTCAATATCTCGAAGAAGAATTTTCCACCATCCATAACGACCGTGGCAAATCCAAGCGTTTCATCACCTTTTTGAAATAATATCGTCCTCCCCCAGCGGGCACCTATCATACCCTCGTAGGCAGCGAGGAGGAACTTTTCACCAAATGCGCTTATAATGGATGGTCCGAAATACTTGAGATGCAATGATGCAAGGTAAGCGCAATCTTCTTCCCGGATATCGGTAATGTGATACCCATGCCCTCTCTTATCCATGTACTCGTCCCAGCAGGTTCATATAAACTCGCTTCATCTTGGTCTTCAGTATCCTCTGCGACTTGGTCTCCTGAACCTGGGAGAATAGGCTCTTGAGTGTGCTGAACAGTTTGCGAGGATGGAAGAAGTAGCTCGTCATGAAAAAGAACAGGTAAGCAAAAAGTCTCAATCTTGTGAGTTGACCATCGGTGATATGTTCAGACCATGAGACGGCTTTGAACAGATCATCGGTGGCAAGATCTCTGAAGAACTCATCGTTGAGTTCGAGTTGTCCCGAGCTGTACAGTTCCTGGAATAGCCGGCTACCGGGAAGAGGCACAAAAGTTGAAATGGCGATCTCATCAAGCCCCATCCTGGCAAGCTTGAGCATATAATTCACCGTCTCTTTCGCTTCCTCATACCTCTCACCCGGCATACCTATGAGGAAGAAGCCACATGTGGATATATCGAGTTCATCAGACCACTTCACCGCCCGTTCGATTACGGAGAGATCCAGTTCTTTATCCACGAGGTTTAATACCCTGGATGAACCGCTCTCCGGAGCGTATGTGATGTTGGTACAGCCGGACCTCTTCATCATCGAAAGGAGCTCCAGGCTGAGCTGCTCCGATCTGGTACCGTTGGGGATCTGCCATGTGAAATTCATCCCTCTCTCCTCTATCCCTTCGCAGAATCTAATCAGCCACTTCCTGTCACTCCCGATGGTAAGGTCTTCAAAATGTATGTCTGTTATGTCGTAGTTCTTTTGAAGTAATTGGATCTCATCCAGCACATTCTCCGGGCTCCTTGTTCTCCAGCGCGGCAGCCAGTGGCCAGGTGCGGTGCAGAAGGTGCACTTATGAGGACAACCCCTTGTTGCCACTATCGGTGCAGTTCTTCCCCTTGATGCCCCGTGGAATTCCCTCGCCTGGATATAGTTCTCAAATGGTATCTTATCATACATCGGAAACGGCAGACTATCGAGATCCTCGACGAGATTCCATCGCGGATTGATCATCACCTCATTTCCATTCCTGTATGCGAGGCCGTTTATGGACTTCGGGTCCTCGCCGGATCCAACCCTTCTCGCAACCTCGAGAAGTATCATTTCACCCTCGCCGAGACCCACGTAATCCACCTCGAAGTGGGAGAGGGTATGCTCGGGCATCGACGATGGAGTGACGCCCCCAAATATAATTGGGACATCCCCCCGTTCTCTCTTAATCATCGATACAAGATCTCCTGTCGGAGGATATGTACATCCGAACAAGTTGGAAACAGCGATCAAACTAGCTTCAGCGGGTATCCGTTCCACTATCTCCTCCGGTTTCAGCCCTCTCAGACCAAATATCCCGTGCTGGTAAGTCTGGTCGATGGCTTCACCGAGACCGTCGATCACCGTCACCTGGTGGCCGTTTTCCTCAAGCACAGCGGCGAGATAACACACTCCGATGGGAGGTACTGAGGCTGTTGCAATAATGCTTTCGTGGTATGCATGGAAGACATTTATAATAGTTACCGGAATTCCCACATTGACCTCATGGGGCATAGGTATCTGATTATTACATATATTCTACCAGAAAATATCTAGCTTGTCAACGAGGCTCCTGGAGACCTTTCCAGCTCCATCATTTGTTTTATGAAAAACTTGTTTTAACAGAATAAGGAAACGTTTTCTGGAATAAAATGGGTAAATATGTAGCTTAATTTAAGAAAATTTCGGAAAATTTTAACATTATTGTATACTCATCAAATATATTTAAATTTATCCTTGACAAACGGGAAAAAATGTGATAAAAATAATAAGGTATTTCACCCCAAACAAACGTAAGGGAGGTAATATAAAATGCTGAAGGACATTCTCAAGAGCCGGATGCGTGAGCTTGGGCTCAACTACGCGAAATTGGCGAAGCTCGCAGGCATCTCTGATGTTTATGTCGGGAAAATCATCTCAGGCAGCAGAGTTCCCTCGGCACGGATTCTCAAAGCACTGTCTGAAGCCCTTGACCTGGATTACAATCTACTGAGAATCGAGGCATACAAGCAGAAGGCGCCTAAGGGGATAAATGTCGTCTTTTCAAATGATGAGAGCCTCTCGGAAATAAAGATCAAGGACGCGGGCTTAAAGAATATTCCTGTGTTGACACCAGAGTCATGGGATAACGCCAGGGACATTCAGTACATGATCAAATCGCTCGACTCGATTGAGACGATCGAACCGAGTTTTTCCGACGATCCTCAGGCTTTCTGGGTCATGGTTCCCGAGAGTTCCAAAGGGAACGGGATGATAGGTGGTCGCATAGGCGCAGGGGATTATCTGCTTATAGAGCCAAACAAAGAGCCATCGAACGGAAACTACGTGCTCACGCTCGGCGAGCACAAGGTGGGGATTTCCATTTTCTACGAAACAGAGAAAGGCAAGTTCTACGTTCCCATCAATGCAATGGGAAATCCGCCAGACTACTTCTCAGGAAAGGAGCTCGGCTACACTCATTACAGGATAAGCCGAATTCTGACGAAGTTTCATTAAAAGACAAACCGAAACTCTGCCAGAACGGATCGTACTGTCTCATACTCGCTTGAGAAACTCAATCCATATTTAAGATCAGATAGTCAGTACAATATCCGCCTTGAACTCGTTCAGCACCGCTTTCCCCAGAAGTGGGCCTGAGCCGCTCTGAGTCTCGAACCTGAGTTTCGCGGCATACTGGAATTTCTTTTTCTCGAAAAGCCCCTTCAACCTCTCATCTGCCGTAATCGTCAATCCGCCGTTAGTGGTGTGCTGAGGCCTGAGCTCTATCTTCTCGCTGAATATCCCCGGGACCGAAAACGGATCTTCACCAACCTCGCTGAAATAAACGATGTATTGTAGATTGGCCCAACCGCTCTCATTGATCATATCGTATCCGACGAAAAGATTCACCGACTCGATCGATTTCACGTCCCCGATTTCATCAGTGATGTCAATGGTCTTTGCGGGGCTCTCGATCTCAGTCACTCCGCCATCGCCGGGGATCTGAGGATCCTCGCCATATACGAGCTCCTTCTGGGACGGGTCGAGATAATTGATGAGGTTGAACTGCAACTCTATAACCGTATCTCCGATCGTCTCGCCGACATCGAACAGGTTGGACTTGCACGATGAAAAACAGAGGAGAATCACGCATGTAGCCGTAATGTACTTCGCCATGAGTTACATCCCTCCTTTCAAATTTTTCAATTTGCCTCCTTGTGAATCAGCAATAAATATGCCTGTATGTAAAAACGATTTGTGTATCTTTCAATACGCTGATACGCTTACTGCGTAATGGGATAGGAGTGAGGATCTTGGCAGGTGAGTGCAAGAATCCTGACATATCTTTGAAAATAATGCGGACACTATGAATCTTTTCCAGAATGTGAATTTGTGAGATCAGTCGAAAGGGGGTCGTATGCGGAAGTCTTTGATTTCGTGTATGGGAAGCTGGAGAAGCAGGGGGCTTTTCTGAGGATCGAGCCAACCCAGGAGGCGAAGGAGATCCGGCCTGGAAAGAGCAGTACAACCTGCAGTGGGCATCTTTGCCGACTTCCAGATGTGAATGAAAATAGCGCTGCCCTTGCCCTTCACAACCGGATCCGAATTGTGTTTGATGACGATACCGAGCGAATATAAGCCGTCGGGTCTCAACATCCTTTCAAAAGATCTCCACCGGGCTGACGGGTCCTTTCCTGACTCCAGTCTTACCCATCTGTTGTAATCTTCAGACAAAGGATCATCGACGAAGTAGTCATCTTTAGTTATGCTTCTGTAAGGCATTCTTGTCCCCTCCGGGGGCAGCGAGTCATATCCAAAAGCAGTTTGAAATTCGAATGCGCCGGCCGGAGAACGCCCATCGCCCTCTGTCTTAAGAGGCCCTTCTTTCGCATCCCAGGGAATCCCGCACCCCCAACCCATACCATTTCTACCGACAACAACATCCATGCAAGTTCCACTCTCACGCCAGCCTCCTTCCACTCTTTCGAAGAGCCTCATCGTCCCGGAGTCCGCTTCCCATCCGTCAGTGGTCACGAGGACTACCTGATCCACCCCATCAGGAACATTTACTTCTTTCAGGCTGCGCTCCAGGCTGCTCACACAGGAGAGAGCTGAGAGTGGGACTATTGGATAAAGAAGAAATGCAAGGGTATGCCTAAGACTTTTGAGCGCCATGTGTCCACGTTTCATGGTTGGTGACCATATCCCCCGATGGAAACAAAAAATCCCGGAACTCCACATGGCCCCGGGTTATAAGGTTGGTAGCGGGGGGTGGATTTGAACCACCGACCTTTGGGTTATGAGCCCAACGAGCTACCAGACTGCTCCACCCCGCGATTTAATAAAATATATTATGATGATTTTCTCATGTCAAGTCAATCACTGCCCGTTTTCGGTCCGCGTTTTTTATCGAACTCCGGCCCCTCCCTGGCAGTCACAACCTCACCCGCTGTTTCACCCTCATTGGCAGGCCCATCTACGATAATCGCCTTGAACAGCTTCTCACCAGGTTTCACCATACCGGCTTTCTCCCTGGCTAGCCTCTCCAGTTCAAAGGGATCGTCTCCCACCCTCTTCTCTTCTAGAAGAAGGCTGTCTTTCTCATGCTCCATCTCCGCGAGCGTTTTCTTGAGATCCTCCTTCTCGAGGTAAAGAGATCCTACATTTGTGAGGCTGTAGTCTCCAATCAATGCTATGTGCGCGACGACGGCAATTATCGCGATGAGCACGATCCTCGTGAAGAGCTTACGTCCTCTCATCCGGTCAATTCCCCTTCCTGTGGAGTTTCTCCAGAAAGCGCGAATATGGTTTCTTCCCGGGAAAGACTGCATCTCTGCCCAGTTCTTCCTCGATCCTGAGCAGCCTGTTGTATTTTGCTAGTCTCTCGGATCTGGATGCAGAACCGGTCTTTATCTGGCCGGTTCCAAGCGCCACGGATAGATCCGCAATCGAGGTATCCTCCGTCTCTCCCGACCTGTGAGATATCACAGTCTGATACGAATTCTCCTTCGCCTTTCCGATGGTCTCTATCGTTTCGCTCACGGTCCCAACCTGATTTACCTTGATAAGAATGGCATTTGCCACACCTTCAGCGATGCCCTTTTGAAGCCGTTCTATACTCGTCACGAAGATGTCATCCCCGACCAGCTGAATCCTGTCCCCTAGCTCTCTTGTGAGAAAGACCCAGCCCTCCCAGTCATCCTCGGCAAGCCCATCCTCCAGGGAGATTATCGGATAGTTATCGACGAGCCGTTTGTAGAAATCCACCATCTCGCCAGAGTCCCTCTTTGACCCATCGCCCTTTACGAATGTATAGATACCGTGACTATATAATTCACTTGCTGCACTGTCAAGTGCGAGACAGATATCATTGCCGGGAACAAAGCCCGCCCGATCGATCGCGGTCATTATAAGGTCGAGTGCCTTCTCGTTCGAATCCAGGTTCGGGGCAAACCCTCCTTCATCACCGACAGATGTCGATAGCCTATTCTTCTTGAGCACCTCTTTAAGGGAGTGGAACACCTCCACACCCCATCGCAGGCTTTCCGAAAAGGTCGTAGCGCCCAGAGGAACCACCATGAATTCCTGTATGTCCACACTCGAATCGGCGTGTCTTCCTCCGTTGAGAATGTTCATCATCGGAACCGGAAGCTGTCGGGACGATCCATCTCCCAGGTGCCGGTAAAGCGGCACTCCGAGTTCCTCAGCCGCCGCATGTGCGCAGGCAAGCGAAACTGCGAGGATGGCATTTGCACCGATCCTTCCCTTGTTCGGTGTCCCATCTATCTCTTTCATCAGCTCATCGATGCCCCGCTGGTCGGAGACATCGTACCCCTTAAGGAGAGGAGAGAGCTCCTTCCTTATATTGTCGACCGCCCTGAGCACACCCTTACCGAGATACCTTCTCTTATCACCATCCCTCAACTCCACCGCCTCGTGCGTTCCGGTTGAGGCACCTGAAGGAACGCTTGCTCTTCCCATCGTACCCGATTCCAGAATTACATCGGCTTCAACGGTTGGGTTTCCTCTCGAGTCAATTATCTCACGAGCCCTGACCTCCTTTATCAGCATCAGCTGTTCCTCCTTCTCATATGGTCATAACCTTCGGGAACGAGAGGGCTCCGTTTCCCACTCGGGCTTTCGATAAACATCCCTGATTCCGACACAGTTCCTATTGGCGTGATCTCGAGACCGAACCGTCTGGCAAATTCGCTCCGGACAGTTTCACTTACCTCATCATGGACTGTGACCAGGAGCTCGTATTCCTCCCCCCCGTTGAGAACGTAATCAAGAATGTCCTCGCCGAGCAACTCAGACACCTTCACAGCCTCCTCAGATACGGGCAGGGACTTCTCGCAGACGACGGCTCCCACTCCGCTTTCTTTGACGAGGTTGTAAAGATCCGTTGACAGGCCATCACTTATATCTATCATGGCACTCACATCACAATTCATCCTGAGGTACTCGGCCTCATCAATCCTCGGCAGGGACCCGAAGAATACGCCGCGCATCCTGTGTTTAAGAGCTTCACCGCCGCATTCGGTCTCGAGGCACCTCAGAGCCGCTCGGGCCCCTCCAAGCCAGCCGCTCACGTAAATGTGATCGCCCGGCACAGCACCACTCCTTGTGAGGGCGGTCCCCTTCTTGACCTCACCGAGTATCCCTATCGTTATCACAAAATCCACCTTCGTCCTCACCGTTTCTCCCCCGGCTATAGCGCATCCGAATCGATCCGCACATCGCAAAAATCCCCGGTAAAGCGATTTGATCTGGTCCGATTCCGGCACCGAAGGCAGTCCCAGGCTCACAAAGGCGGCAACAGGTCGGGCTCCCATTGCTGCGATATCGCTAAGCGCTCCGGCCATGGCCCTGTGGCCGATCTCGGAATTGCTGCCCCACCTGATTTCGAAATGGATACCTCCGAGGAATGAGTCTATCGTGAACACCAGGTCGTTTCCTCTAAGAGCCCCGATTATGGCAGCGTCATCTCCCAGAGACAGACGCAATCTTCCACCAGTTTCATCCACAATGGATCTGATCAGATCGAGCAGTTCCCTCTCGGATGTTATACTTTTCTTACCTGTATCTCGAAGGTTCATTCCAGTGAAACCTGGTCACGCCTCCCGGTGATGCGAACCATACGTAGTCACCATCGATCATTATATCGGTTACAGGTGCCTCGATCAAGCTGAAGTTGCCTGGATGATAGCTCACCCATGCACCGAGTTCCATATTGTATCTCTCAACTCCGGTATCCGTTCCGACCCACACGTTAAAGCTGTCGACGACGACCGAACGTAGAGCCAAACCTGTCACAGGTCCAGGGAAAGGATCTTTCAGCAGCGTCCCCTCCTTTACGTCCAATAGATATAGGCCTCTATCTGTGGCCAAATAGAGATCCCCCCTCCAATAGGAAAGAGCCCGGATGCCAATGACTGCGCTACCACCGAAGGGTCCATGAGTGAGCATAATCGAACCATCCTCCAGGATCGAGAATAGACCCCTTCCCGTTCCTATCCAGATCCTTTCCCCTCCCCCGACCAGCTCGTGCACCTCAGCAGTTGAAGAAACGCTTGATATCTTAGTCACCGATAGAGAATCAACGTCAAGCTTCGCGAGACCACCCCTTGTGCCGATCCACAACACACTGCCACTCTTTTCGAGACTCAACACGGAATCATCAGGAAGACCATTTCTCCTCGTGAATTTCTTCCAGGTTTCCTTCTTCAGGTCAAGACGCGCCAGTCCCGTACTCGTCGCAATCCAGAGACAATCTCCGGCCACTTCGATATCGCTGATCACACCACCCCTGAGCTGAGGTGTGTACTCCTTCTCGTAGTACTTCCACTCGTTCGCTTTTCTCGACAGACGGGTGATACCGCCGTGTTGAAGATCGAAGACATCTCCCCCGGCAAACCATATGTAATCTTCGTCTCCCGCCAGAGCGGTAACGGACTTTGAAGCTAGTCCATATCGATATCTCTTCCAGAAATGTGAGAGCTTTGAAACACTGTATAGATTACCGCCCCACGTGCCAACCCACACCATGCCCCAATCGTCTTCGACTACCGCCGTTATCGGGTAGCTCCGCAAGTTTTCATCCGGGTCTGTCCGCGAGTTCAGAAAAGGGTACCTATCAGATCCGAAGAGTCCGGCGTCTATAGGGCCCCTTTTTTTTACCTTATCCCCCTCAGGGACGCTCCCTTGCGGAATCCTCTCCATGTGGTCGATGCCCTTTCTGAATCTGCCCCACGAACCCGAACTCTTCACATACACGTAATTGCTAAACTCACCGGCTCCGATTACGATCTCCTGAATTTCACCGCCGGCGAACCCACCCGCTTTCCCAAGCACACGCCATGACTTCAAATCTATATTGTACACGGCGAGACCGGACCTGGTGCCGCACCACAGTTCTCCGCGTTCGGGATCATAGGCGACAACCAGAACCTCCCTGTGAGGGAGGCCGTCACTCACTGTGAGTGGTGTCTCCCACACATGCTGAACATAATTGTACCTTTCAATACCTCCGGATGTCGCTATGTAAAGTATTCTGTGATCCATATCCAGAGAGTTGACAAATCTGAAGTCCGTGAGAGAAACCCAGTCGCCTTCCCTGTATATCGTGCTGAGGTACTCTGAGTGAAGAGGCTGTGTCCGGGCCAGTAGCATTAGAACCATGGAAACAGCGGGAACCAGGATAGAGCATGTCCTATTCAATGTCTTCATCCTCGATATCGAGATCACCGGCCAGCACAAAGGGCAGCAGATCGAGCACATCGGTGGCCGTGAGCCCCATCTCCCCTCTCTCTGCCATCGCCTCATCCCCGGCGAGGCCATGGAAGTATGATGCCGCCACTGCCGATTGGAATGGGCTTTGTCCCTGAGCGATCAGTGAGGACACGGCGCCTGTCAGCACGTCGCCGGTGCCTCCGGAAGCCAGCCCGGCGTTTCCTGTGCTGTTTATGCATGTGAAACCGTCGGGATGCGATATGACCGTAGGAGCGCCTTTAAGGAGTAGTATGACTCCCCATTCCTCGGCCCAGCGACTGGCATACTCGATCCTATCACTGTTTATATCAGCCGGTGCCTCTCCTATGAGCCTTCCGAGTTCTCCCGGATGGGGTGTGATGACCGTCGGCCATCTTCTCTTTGCAAGAATACCGGGGTCGTCTGAAATTGCATTGATACCGTCTGCATCGAGAACGATGGGTCGATTGACGCGTTTGAGGAGTTCTACCACGAGTTCTTTTGTTTCCGGGTGTTGGGAAAGGCCCGGTCCGATAGCGACACAGCTCGCATTTTCAGCCAATTCGAGAGATTTTCCCAAGGCTTTGATCGAGAGTGATCTCGATTCGGTTTCTGGAAGGGGTTTCGTGATGACCTCGGTGAGCTTCGCCTCCAGGATATCGTTCAGGGACTGTGGAACTCCCAGATGCACGAGACCCGCACCGCAGAGAAGTGCGGCCTGGCCCGCAAGAGCTGCAGCACCAGTGAAACCTACCGAGCCGGAGATTATAAGGACGGTCCCGCAAGTGCCCTTATGGGCATCGGGTGGTCTTTCCGGAAGGAAATAATGTGCGTCCTCCCATTCCACGACGGCTGCCGATATAGATGACTCATCGATGACCTTCTTCGGTATTCCTATGTCGACGATCGAGAGCTGTCCGCAGTATTCTCTCCCGGGGAAAAGGAAATGTCCTCTTTTAGGCAGACCAAAGGTGACCGTGAGATCTGCACGGAAAGCATCTCCCATGAGAGATCCCCTATCCATCTCCACCCCTGTAGGGGCATCGACTGCCACCTTGAAAACTTCTATATTGTTGACCATTGATACTATCCTGAGAAGCTGGTCGGGAAGCTTTCCCTTCGCACCGGTTCCGAGCATCGCATCTATAACGACATCCGTCTCCTGCAAAGCCCGTCTGAAAGCAGAAAACGATCCGCTGCCGGAAACGCTTTTGATCTTTATATCCAGCTTCTTCGCGAGATCGAGCTGTATCTTCGCATCCCCCTTCACATCCTTCTCTTCACTCGTGAGATACACTTTCACCATCGCTCCGAGGCTATCGAGATACCTGGCCACTACCAAACCATCCCCGCCGTTGTTGCCTCGGCCACACACAATCACAACTCTTAAGCCATTCAGATCGTCGAAGACATCCAGTAGCTCTTCCACCACCCCTCTGCCTGCGTTCTCCATCAGAACGAGGCCCGGGATACCAACACCCTTTATCGTCTCCGAATCAAGGTTCCTCATCTCCTCGACTTTCGCTACTCGTATCATGATACTCCCTTCCGTCAGGTTGATTGCCTTCGATCTCATCTATTACAGTGAGCAGCTCGACAATATCATCTATCTCGTAATCCGCGCCCGACTCAAAAATTCCGAATGTGTCGCCATACTTCGCAAACACAGTCTTTATACCAACCTTCGATGCTCCCACGATATCTCTTTCGGGCCAATCCCCTACCATCAGCGCTTCGGGCGGTGATATACCGAGCATTGCAAGTGCCTTCTCAAAAGGATCTGGGGCGGGTTTAAGATGGCCCGTGTCCTCGAAAGTGAGGACATAATCGAAGAAATGGTGAATGTTGAGGGAACACAACCTGAGCCAGGCTTCCTTTCTCGGCGCATCAGAGATGACGGCGAGCTTTTTGCCCCTTTTTACTATTTCGACCAGAGTCAGCCTCACGTGGGGATAAAGAACGAGAGAGGCTTCCCTGGCCTTCCTGTAAGCCACAATACCGGCTGAAAGGATCTTGAAATCGATAGTGCCATACGATTCGATCAGAAATTGATCAAACACATTCTGATATTCGATTCCTTCCCTGTCATATATCTCGTATATTTTTCTTGTTGCCTCCCCTCTATCCATAGATAATCCTGCGTCTATCATTCCCTCAACCGCGGCTTTCACAGCCTCTTCTTTCATCTTAACGAAATCCACAAGTGTATTGTCTAGATCGAAAATAACCGCTTTGATCATAAAAAATCCCCTCCTCAGGTTGATCGTTCTGCAGAGGGGGGAAGCTCTCCTACTTGATCAGAATCCCAGCATAGCCCACTACATAGCTTGTGTCACCACTCACATCGGCTGAATCCGAGTAATCGACCAGATTCGCAACCGTGGCACCGAGCATCTTGGCAGCCACCAGCATAGTCGCGACCGGAGCCTTGCCGCACATGGTGATGCCTTCCTCCCTCGTGACGTTGAGGAGACCCTCCGGATCGAGGTCTTCCACCCGCTTTATGGCAATGCCATCGAGTTTCCTTGCAACATTCCTCGGCTGGTAATGAGTCATGTCCGAGCTCGCTATGATAAGCACCTCTTCGCCCGATTCCTTGATGACGCCGGCTAATGCTTCTCCTATAGTGCGAGCAATATCGAACTCATCATAGCTCGTCACAAGTGGAACAATCTTGATGTCCTGTCTCAGCACCTGTAGGAAAGGAAGCTGTACCTCGAGGGAATGCTCGTACTCATGAGCTTCCCTGTCCTCACCGATCAGCTCACATTTCGACTTACAACCTTCGGCGATCATTTCCTCGATCTCCACCTCACCCATGGGTGTCATGAATGTCCCTCTCGATACGATGCCGGCACCTCCGAAAGTTCTCCCCCTGCCAGTGTGGTTGGGGGCAAGTATGAGAGCAACCTGGGGAATTTCAACTTGTGAATATACCGCTCCTGCAGTTCGACCCGAATAGATGTAGCCCGCATGCGGGGCGATGAGCCCTATCGCCTTTTCAACCGCGGCCACGGGGATCACGAAGCTCTCGATCATCCTCTGGAGTTCGCGTTGCGATTTTGGGTAGAAAGCTCCGCTCACAGCAGGATATCGTTTATACATTTTTCATGACGCTGGTGTTGGAGATCCAGGGGCGTGGGTGGAACCTTGTCCTTCTCCTCGGAAGATATTGTACCCCCAACAAAGTGCAGATATTACTTGAAGGATTGACCTATAGCCCTTCCGATGCTGATTTCCCCGTTGTCTATACGGAGATTAAATCCACATTCGGGCTGGCTGCATACCCACGCCTTATAGGTAATTGGGGCACCATCCCTACCATAATCACTCAACGGTATAAGGAACCCCTGATCACACTTCTGGCACTTCGGAAATCCCTGTTCGATCATAACGTTCACCCCCCATCCCTCGAGTAGTTCTGGTTCCACCCAACTTCTCTTGCCCACCCTTTTCGGTGACAGCAAATAAAACGCGTCACCATCTTCTATTTAATATTAAATCCGGGACATGGCGACGTCAACAAGAAAAAAACCCTTCACTCAGGAAGCTGAAAAGTCTCCTGCAATCTTTTCCTCATCCTCGTCACGTGTGTCCCGGACCAGTAAATTTTATCACACCCGCTGCATCTGTAAAAACGTGATTGAGTTGTGTATACATATCTTGGAACCTCATCCACAACATCCTCTTTGAACGTTTCCACTATCTCGTGATTGCAGCTCACACATCTCGACAGGAAAGATTCGCCCGTTTGAATGTGGAGTTTATCTTTCAATTCCCTCAATTGTGCAAGCACTTCGTTCGAATTCACAAGTAGCGAGCGTTTGACTCTGTATTTTGTTAGAAGCTCCCTATCCCGGGTTAGAAGATATCGATTCTCGAGATCTGCTATCCTTGCGAGTTCCTCATCTCGGTAACTATTAGAATACAGAGTATCATAGCCCAGGATCCGCAACCATTTCGCAAGCTTACCAAGCATCACATCGACTACGAATCTCAATTTCCACCCATCTCTTCTATACGGCCATTGCCCTCTCTATCACCGCGTATTCAGAAACCGGTCAGTATACTGAGAGAAGATAAAGATGCCACGAAATCACCAGCATGTAAGCAATTATAAGGATTAGAATGATCTCTTTCACAAAGGGAAAGTTCTTGTGAATACACAGGAAGAGCACACCAAGGCATGTTATTGCATACTTCACATAGAAAAATTCGTTTAAACCCAGCTTAAGGAGAAAATTCATCGTTGGATTTATCTCTCTCGCCCCCCTCTCAACCTGGTGGAGTGTCAACAGGGCATCCATAATTGATAGGAAGATGAGGAAAAAGGAGGCAATGAATATCTTCGTACCATAAACATCAACGTAGAATCCCGGTTTCCAGTCCTGTGCCCTTCTGGGTCTCCTCCGCCGTCCCTTCAACAAATACTTCAATGAAGGCCACTTCTGCACCTTCCTCCTGTCCGTGCCCGACCTTTTTTCCCTATGAACTGCTTGCATCCTTTCCGATACCGGGTTCCCATGAAATAGGGACAGCTCCCTTTCAACTGAAGGGGACCGTGCCCGTTTCTATTCTATGTGCGTTTGGTCACAATTTTATTGCCTTCTCCGAGGACTATTATGGAAGGGTGGAAATTTCTTGCTTTCTCGGGCTCCATCGATGCGAAGGCAAAGACAATTATCCTGTCGCCAACCTTACCGAGGTGAGCGGTGGCCCCATTCAGGACGACGGCCCCGCTGTTTTTGCTGGCTCTTATGACGTATGTCTCGAAACGATTTCCGTTTGCTAGGTTGCTCACGAGGACCTTCTCGTATTCGAGGATTCCAGCTTCATCCATGAGGGCCCCGTCTATCGTTAGGCTGCCCTCGTATTCCAGTTCAACGCCGGTTACCATCGCATTATGGATCTTCGCCCTGCAAACCGAAACGAGCATCTCACTTATCCCTCATTCCACTACTAACATTACCGAAAATATAGAACTCGCAGTTATCCGGGGCAAGACTGTTATGTTTTCAGCTCTTTTTTCCTTGCCGCAGGGAATAGAATATTATTCAGGATCAACCGGTATCCCGGTGAATTCTTATGAACCTCAAGTCTTGTTGGAGGATCGCCTATCGCATGCTGCTTGTCCTCGGGATCATGGCCACCGAGATATGTGAAGGTTCCCCTGCCGGCGTTTCCATGCACATATTTCACCCACGGCTTACCCTCCTCGAATGCCATCACCGTGACGGCGGGGTTGAGGGTTTCCCTCGTGAAACTCGTTGTCAGGCCGTAGAAATCCTCTATATAGTTGACATGATTCTGAGTGAGCATCGTCGGGACCGGATCGTATTTAGCCGAGAACTCGAAAAGCTTGAAGAAGCCCAGGGGCTTCCTCCCGGGTGTGTTGACGTGATGACCGTCTATACTGGAGAAGGCATTGATCGATGCATCAGCCACGAGGGTGAAGTGACTGAATGCAAGGGTCTTTGAAAAATCAAGCTTTGATTGAGCATTCGGATCAATTGGCGTTCCGTCGACCTCCGCTGCTACAATGTCGACTCCCTGAGCGGCAAGGGCTATCTCGAAGGTCTCCGGAGCGGAGCACATCGCGAAGAGGAAGCCACCGTCGAGGACATACTGCTTTATCCTCACACTCACTGCCGCTTTCATATCTGCAACTGTGGCAAAGCCCAATTCGCTCGCCATGCGGGTGTTCACCTCCACATCCTCCTTGAACCAGGCAGCCTGCCCGTAATGAATATAGAACCTGTTAAATTGCCCGGTGAAATCTTCGTGGTGAAGGTGAAGCCAGTCATATGAAGACAGTTTTCCCTGGAGGACTTCCCGGTCCCACACAGTCTCGTATGGAATATCTGCATAGGTGAGTGCCAGAGTAACTGCATCATCCCACGGCTCCCTGTTAGGCGGAGTGTAGATCGCTACAGAGGGTGCCTTCTCGAGGAGGATGATATCCATATTGTTCTCATCTATCACCCCGTTCATTTCCGCTTCAAAAGCGGTGGTCAACAGCTCGTAATATACGCCTCTGATCTTGGCCTCCTTCCTGAGAAGTTCCCTATCAAGAAGCAGAAATGACCCTCCCCTGTAGTTGAGGAGCCACTCCACATCCCAGCCCATCTCAAGGCTTTTATAAGCCAATCCATAGGCTTTGAGATGGTCCGTCTGGGTGAGGTCCATAGGTATGAGTATCTTCGCGCCTAGGCTAGCCGGCAGGAGCACAAGCATGGCTACAGTCGTTTTCACAAGGGGGGATTCGTAGATCCGGTTCTTCTTCCAACATCTCAATCCCATGGCCTATCCCCTATCTTCGCAAGAAGGTGCCTCGCTTCCTCGGTCTCGATCACTGCCCCGTATTCGAGTATCAACCTCTCGAACGTCTCCCTTGCAGCTTTCCAATCACCGAGTAGTGAGTATTGCATCTTTCCCACCTCCATAAGTGCTCTTGCCGCCACATACTCTTGGTGTGCATGTTCGGACAGGTCTTCAAAGATGGCGAGGGCCTCGCTTTCATCACCCCAGCTTTTGAGTGAGGCCGCTAGAATCAGCATTATTTCGTCCTTGAGGATCTTATCCTTCGCCGATGCCACCGATTTGGCGTATGCATCCCTCGCTATGGTTTTCTCGGCGCGACGCTCGGCATACTTTGCCGTCCCGAGCAGTCTCAGAGCTTTGGCCTCCTCGCTTCCAAAGCGCTTATCGAGCCTGAGTATTTCGAGGGCCTCGCTCGTTTCCTCGAAGGATGGGGCCGATTCTGCAAGATTCCTGTAGTATCGCATTGCATCTTCGAGGTTCCCTCTGTAGAAGTGTACGTTTCCAAGCTCGAAAATGATCTCCTCCCTTATCTTACCTTTTGCCTGGCTCTCCTCAAGAAGCAGTAGCTCCGTGACCGCACTCTCAAGGTCTCCGGCGGCGATCATCGCCCGAGACACTTTGAGGCTCAGCATTGCCGTGTGTTGGGGCGGTACGCCGATCTCGTCCAATTTCCTGTACCAGTTGAGAGCCTGGGAAGGCTCCTTTCGGAAGTATAGATACAGGTCACCGATTGATTCGTAACATTTTATTCTGTTTGCCTGCGACAGGTTCTCGGTAACCATGGATTCAAAAAGAAAAAGCGCCTCCTCACCACGACCCATCTCCTTCAGCTCGCTGGCGAGCTGGATCTTGACATCCGTCCTGGCGCTCGCTGAGAACCCTATCGCCTCATCGAGTGCGCGCTCTGTGATTTCAAAAAGACCCTGCCTTACCGATAGACGTGCCAATCTTATAAGCTCTTTTAAACCCTCGTTGGGATCTCTCCCTTCACTACAGTTTGTAATTAGCGATAGTGCCCTCTCGTACTTACCACAGGCAATCTCGAGGTCGATTAGCAGTGGAAGAACCCAGCCACAAGGCTCCTTAGATTCGGCTTCCCTCACTAGCTTCAAAATCTGGCTGGTATCCCTGCTCGCCTTGCCGGCTTCCAGTAGCCGCCTCTGTACGTATGTGACGCTCTTCGGGTGCGTTTTCAAAAACTGCAGGAATTCCTCTGTCGATGAGGCATAATCGCCGGTTAAGAGGAGGAGTTCCGCCATCTCTCTCTGAAAGAGATCCTCCTTTTTCAAATTCCTTCTTCCCTGCCTCAACACACGGACCGCCTGCTCCCTGAGGCCGTTCGACCTGTACAGCGTGCTCAGGTTCCGGTACAGCTCAGTCATCTCAGGCCATCTTCTTAACGATTCTGTTCCAACCGCGAGACACTCCGCCACGTTTCCGGATTTATAGAGCGATTCTATGTACTGCTTGGCTACGAGCTGGTTTTCAGGATACTGTGAAAACCTTCCGCGGAGGATCTCCCTGTAGCGATCGAGCTGTCCGGCTCTCTTCGCTGTTCGAGAAAGGCCCCGCAGGGCCTGGGCAGCACAGGGATTCTCCTCCTCATACCTCATGTATAACTCGAAGGCACGCTCGTAATCCTTAGCTCTTTCATAATATAAGGCCCTATTGATGTCTGCCTGGGACTCACTCTCCTGCTCAAGGGAACCTGCGATAACAGAGGAGCTCGCGATAAGCAAGAGGACGATCCATCCAATGGAATCGCGATTCTGACGGCGAAAATTCATTCCCATTAGCGTACTCCGGCCTGCCTCTCTGTGATTTTTGTCGAGATCATCTCCCGGAGGTATTCGAAGACGAGATTCCGATATCTTTTTGGATATGTACCCTTCCAGGATTCCATGAGTTCGATAAGAGATTTTCCAGCGGAGCCCTCCAGCGCATCCTTCTCCATACTACCTGGAGGATTGCCGACTATGAGATCCCCCGGCTCCGCCCTTCTCTTTCTCGAATAATCCCTCTCCTGTATCGATTTCTGGGCATCGAGCAGCCTCGACAGAATCCTCTTCTGCCTATTGAGGATATCTGGGCTCACTTTATGAGACTCCATTTCCCGGGCGATCTCTTCTGTATCGCGAGAAAGCTCCCTCAGTTTTCCCAGGATGTTACGGCTGCCTGCTGTGGCATCACTGAGTCTTTCCAAGCCCTCGGAAATGGCCCTCTGCTGGGCTGCGAGTTGGACCAGTAGCGCCCTCTCCTTCTCGGTGAGTTTAATCAGGCCGGATCCGGGTAAAGGCATGAGAAGATCCTGGGTGCCCTGGTTGAGCCCGGCCTGCATCTGGGCAAGCTGTGCCATCTCGCGGAAGGCCTCCTCCAGCCCGATTCCGCTAGAAGAGCACTGGAGGGACTCTAAATCCTTTAAGAGACCAACGGCGGTCTGGTTTATATGAGAGAGACTCTCCCCTGCAAGCTTCGCCACTTCACGGGGGGTACTCTCACCACGGTTCAGCATGACCGCCGCCTCATGACTCTTTGCAATTGACATCCCGAGGCTTATAATGACATCGGGACCGATGAAGAAGGAGTTCTGCGCTGCTTCATCAAGGTACTGGGCAATGAGCTGAAGCCCGGCCAGCAGTTCCTGCTGGGCTAGGATCTCCTTGCCCACATCAGGGCCGAACCGGTTCCCATGTTCTTCCACGTGCCGTATGATCAGTTCCTGCTTTCTTGAGAGTGTCACGAGATCAGACAGCGCCCTCGCGATAGCATCCTCCGTTTGCTCTTTCCATGTGCTCCTCAGCTTGTTCAGGAGTCCGGCAATCGATTTCTCAAGCGTCTTCAGCTTCTCGGTGGCCTGTTGACCGCTTTGGGTTGCAGAGCCCTTCAAGCCGCCCTGCATCGCCATCATCGCTTCACGCATGGTCTCTGTTGCTTCTCCTTCAGCCGATTCGACGATTTCATCCATTTCATGATCCGCCTCGGTTTCCCCGAGCGTTTCCATCTGCTCAGCGGCTTTTTCCATCTCATCAGCCAGGGCGCTCAGCTCGTCTGCGATCCGCTTCTGCCTATCGGCGAGCTGATTCATCTCACCTCGATCGGCAAACTCCAGCTTTTCGACAACCTCGGCCTGCTTCTCCCCAAGCTTTTCGAGGCCCGTCCTGATTGCCTCGAGTCTCTGCTCGAGCTCAAGCCTTTTCAGGGCTGTCAGAGTTCTGTCAAGGTTGGCGGCAAGCTGTTCCTGGTTGAGCCTGAAATTTCTCATCGCCTGCTCGAGGAGCGATGGAGGAACGGACTCCATCGCCTCATGAATCCGGTCGATAGCGTCTCTCATCTCCGGTGTTGCTAATTTCTCAAGCAGATCCCTGACTTCCATCATTTTCTCGAGGACCTCGTTGGAGAAGAGCTCTTCATCCTCGCCACCGATAGAATTCTCTATCATGGTACAAACATCCTTTATCTCTTCAAGTAGCTCCTCTCCTCTCTCGGCTACATCTTCAATTTCTCTTTGCTTCTCCCAGTCTACATCTTCCGCCCCTCTCAACTTCTTCTCGAGCTCTCCTGAAAGCTCCGACAGCCTTCTCGCTTCAGCAAGAATCTCCTCGACACCGCTACTTATCTCTTTCTCTCCTTCCAACCGATGACGCAGATACTCTGCCATAGTGGGAAACTTCACAAGATATGTTTTGCTTCTTCCGGCCTTAGGTCCACTCACGGCATCGTTATCGACGGCCTCGACACAATAGTAGAACACATCTCCCGCTTGTGCTTGGAGCTCTGAAAGATTCCAGAGAAAGCTTGCCTGAAAGATCTTCTCAGAGCCTTTTAGCCTCTCGATCGCAAGCCGCCGGATGCTGCCTTTTCCATTCTCTTCATTCCAGCATACGAGGTCAGCACTCTTCAATCCATAATCATCTTCTGCCCTAACGACGAGGGGCAGCCTTAGATCCTTAGGCACCATGACATCCTGTCCAGGCACAAGGACTTGCACGGATGGGGCACGATCCTCCATCACGAGAATCTCCCTGGCGAGCGAATCACCGCCGGCATTTCCGGCGGAATCGATGAGCTTCAGCTTGAAGCGTTTCGTCTCTGTGGCTTCGAATGATGCTTTAAAGAATCTTCCTTCTTCAACCGTGGCAGGTATCACTCCCCGTTCGTCCTCAATCCAGGCACTGTCAAGCATATTGTTCGATGACCCCATGAGTTCCACTAATGTTCCCAGCAGTACACTCAGCCCGCCTCCCTGATCCTGCACCTCACTGTCGGCCAGGCCTGAATATTCGGGATGACGGAGCTTATACTTCAGCCAGGTGACAGACGGCAGGTCGATGACGTCTATGCTGTATTCGCTGCTTTTCCTCCGGTCGAGCTGTAGATAGTAGCTGCACTCCGAATGAAGGGGACTCAAAAGCGCGAAGTAATGGGCCTCTCCTTCCGGAGTCATAGGTAATGAATTCCACTTCCCGGTACCGACACGAAAGTGGATGATCGGAAAAGGCTTCCTGACCACAGGCACGAATATATTATCATCGACTGCGACCCTGATCAGAGGTGTTTCGCCCCTTAGAACAGAAGTGTCGCCAGGTGAGACCTCAAAATACCAGACATTCTCATCAGCCATGGATTGAACGGGATGGATGAACTCATGCAGCGCAAGATCACTTTCCCTCCCATACTTGTAGAACAGGGTGTACCACAGCCCGCATGATGTGATGAAAACAAGCAGAAGAATGAAGACTGCCGTGCGCTTCCCCGAACCTGTGGCTCGATAAATCTCTTCACGAGGACGACCGGATAGCGCCTGCCACACCTTCTGCCCGGCCAGCCTCTTCAGGTGAATTGAGAAAGGTCTTTTCGGATTTCCCTCGATCTCCTGGAGGTCGAGTACCGGTAGAAGAGACCCTTCCAGAGCCTCGACGGAGCGATCCAATTCCCTCGCGAGGGTTTCCGGGAACACCTTCCCTGCCAGGGGGAGGATGATTTGATGGATCAGGATGGTTATCATGACGGATAAGACACCAATCAAAAGGACAAACCTAATGACAGCGTCGATTCCGAAGAGCACATGGCCAAGCAGGGACAGGAAAAGCATGGAAGATGAGGCTGTTATGAGAAGGAGTCCGCCGCGTATCAATCGTTCGGACTTTCTCTTCACCAGGAGTTGATTGAGCAGCCGTCTTATTTGAAACTGGAATTGGTCCATTTCTCCTCACCCACCCGAAGTGGATTCGCTGTCTTTACCCTCTCCTGCTGGACCCTTGAGAAACCGTTTCACAGTCTCGTAGGCACGGTTTCTCCTCAGCCCAGAACGCCCTACCAGCCAGGAGACTCCTTCCTTCAAGGTCGCCGGCGGTGGCTTATAAAGAGCTTCCAGCAGAAGATCGGCCTCCCAGGCATCTTCACCCTCCTGCCTCCGGGCCCCCTCGATGAGGAGGACGAACTCTCCGAGGAGCACCTTTCCCCTTTCAGAGATTACCCTTGCTAACTCCGATAGTTTCCCCCTCAGAACCTCCTCGTTCATTTTAGTCACTTCCCTCACGATGGCGCCACGCCTGTCACCCAGAACATCGATCATTTCTCTGACTGCATCAGGAAGTATGCGGGGGGAAACGTACAAGATAAGAGTAGCCCTCACCCCTTTCACATCTGTTAGCAGCACCCTGCGCTGGCCCTTCTTCTTTGGGAGGAAGCCGACGAAGATGAACCGATCCGTTGGGAGTCCAGATACAACGAGAGATGCGAGAATGGCCGATGAACCTGGTATCGGAATCACCTCGATACCCTTATCAATTGCTGCTCGCACGAGAAAGAAACCGGGATCTGAGATGGCAGGAGTGCCGCGGTCTGAAACAAGCGCGCACTCTTCTCCCGAGTGGAGACGTTTTAATATCTGTGGTGTCCTCTTTTCCTTGTTGTGCTCATGGTAGCTTAGGCACCTTGTAGTTATTCCATAACGGGTGAGCAGTTTCCTGGTTTCCCTGGTGTCCTCACAGGCTATGAAATCGACTTCCGTCAGGACTTCGATGGCTCTCAGGGTGATGTCCTTAAGGTTTCCGATCGGTGTACTAACGACGTAGAGCTTACCCATACGCATAGCCCCTTACCAGTCACAGGAAAAACATCCTCAGTCAAACACTGATTCAAGGGCCGTTCACTTTTAAAACTTATATAAGGCTACTTGATTCTCTAGCCTCACTCTCGATATACGACAGCAGTTCCGCTGGCACTGACCATTAGCATGTTCCCAGCCCCGCCTATCCCTATCGTTTCATAGTCCAGATCCACCGCGACAACGGCATTGCCACCGAGTGCGCTCGCCTGTTCTGTCATCTCCTCGATCGCCACCTCCTTAGCCTTACGGAGCTCCTTCTCATAGGCTGCCGACCTCCCCCCGACTATGTCACGGATCCCGGCGAAGAAATCCTTGAAGATGTTCGCCCCGAGTATGGCCTCTCCGCTCACAAGTCCCAGATACTTCTCTATCTTTTTCCCCTCGATCGTAGGAGTGGTCAATATAAGCATCGTTTCCTCTCCTTTCATGCGAGTAGAGGATTCCTCTCCTACTTTAGAATATACAACAATCTGTCATCGATGAGAAGGGATAAGACCCACATCTTGTCACCTTTTATAATCGCAGTGCTCATTTCGTGAGCCGTTCTGATCGGGCGACTGACATCACGAGCGTGTGGGTATGTCAAACCTGATCCTACAGCGGATAAACGAAGATGTGGAGTGGATTTCCAAGCTCCGCCTTTTCGAAAACGGCGACGCCCTTCGAAACAGGGACCAGGCGTGGTTTTCCCCTCCCCACACATACGGCGCTGAGCGGATGGGAAACCTCCTTCCCATCGAAGTTCAGCTGCATGCACAAGGCGAAGTCCTCATCGACATAAACCTGAGCACTCTGGATCGGGAAGCCGGGAATAGGTTCAAATTCAAAGAGCTCTTCCTCTTCCCTGTTTATCCCGACACGGGAAGTAATTTCGAGAAGCGGAAGGAAGAGCTTAACGGAAGCATTCAAAAAGAGACCGGGATCATATTTACCAATGAGGGCAATCCCGTTAGAGTTAGTGAGGAACTTCCCTTCGAGGTTGGTTACCTGTAGTGGGGTATATTGCATAGGGTACTGTTGCCCGATGCGGATGACGGCGAAGACATCCCCGGTATCACCGGAGAGCAGGAAAGAGCCCTTGATTTTTTCATCCGGCGACGATAGGGAAGAGAGTATCTGGAATGCATCCCCGGAATTTTCTGATGGGAGCTGTTTAAGCGAGTCAGGCTCCAGATTAACGATATACTCGGAGAAAAGCCTCGGAAAGGGTGCAGGCATGCCCGGCAGGACACCTTTTTTCTTCAGGTTTTTGCTCCCACGCAGATAGAAAGAGGCCAGAGCCTGATAAAGCTCATTACAGGTGAAACAGCATTCGAGATGTGAAAGGATCTCGGCCTCTTTCGATTCGGGCAGATTTTTCATCACGAACTTCTCGAGTTCGCTCTCGAGCGGGCATTCGCTTATTATCCTGTCCTTATCGTTTTTTCCACTTCCGTCTTTCACTTATAAAAAACTCCTCCCAACGGCCGGCTTCCCCTCCCCCTGTAGCTGCTCAGAATCAGACGGACATATCCCTGTAATGGTTGAACCCGCCGATTGACAAACACGGGGGGAATCGTTAAAATAGTTTAGTGGTTTTTATGAATATCCATGATAAAAGGAGGCAAATAAGGTGCCAAACATAAAATCAGCCTTGAAAAGAATGAAAACAAGCAGACAATCGAGGCTTGAGAACTCACAGAAGAGATCCAGGCTCAGGAATGCAATCAAGAAGGTGAGAAATGCCGAAACCCTTGAGGAAGCAAAAAAGAGCCTCACTCATGCTGTGTCGCTACTCGATAAATACTCAGGCGATGGAATCCTGCATTCGAGGACCGCTGCCAGGTACAAAAGCCGACTCATGAGACACATCAAAAATATGGAGGAGAGTTGAGAGAGGATTATGAGTTCACTTCCCTCCCGAGCCCTTCTCGAAACTCCTGAGGATAGCGATCTCCTTCTTTCCAATATGAACTATCTCACCAAGTCTTTCAGCGAAGAACTGGACCCTTGCCGTATTTTCGAGATCCTCCATCCTCATATACGCATGCTCAACGTCGGTGCCGTGCGTGATGGCTCCATGGTTGGAGAGAACCAGTGCGTTCGCTTCCCTGACTTCTTCGAATACACGGTCTGCGAGATCCCTGGAACCGGGCATCATGAATGGTACGATGCCTACTTTTCCAACAGAGACGACGAACTCGGGCAGGATATCGCAGGACGGCACGCGTCCCACCACAGAAAAGGCAGATATGTATGGAGCGTGAGCGTGGACGACGGATCGAGCATCCTCCCTGCTTCGATAGACAGCAAGATGGAAAGGCAGCTCGAGAGATGGCTCATGGCTTCCGTCCAATTT
Source organism: Candidatus Glassiibacteriota bacterium (assembly GCA_046760905.1). Taxonomy (GTDB): domain Bacteria; phylum Gemmatimonadota; class CAZMKB01; order CAZMKB01; family CAZMKB01; genus JBHIFB01. The sequence goes on from JBHIFB010000001.1 coordinate 70,431, forward strand.
AACACCGTCTCTATCCACTTCCACGATATCGTTTGGTTCGAGGAAACCGATGCAGGAAGATGAGGGAGTGATGAGGATATTATCACGATCCGTGAGTGCGCTCACGTTACCGTTTCTGGATGGTGCGTACCCCCTCTCATACATAAGCCTGCAGAATTCCACTATTCGATTGCGGATATCGGAATCATCTCTCTTCATGACTCAGCCTCCACCATCTTGTATGTCAGATAATTGGAAGAATTTTAACGGAGAATTTAATTTATCAGCTTGCCGAAGAGGAGTCAATTGACATGATCAGAACTTACGGTATCATAGGATTCATCGTGATAGTGGCAGCGGAGCTTCTCCTGTACTATGACGTTAGACCAGTACCACTGTTTTTTACACCCATTGTGTGGTGGGGGTACATCCTGTTTGCCGACAGCCTGGTTTTCAGGATGAGAGGTAGCTCACTTATCACCTCATACCCCAGAACCTTTCTTTGTATGCTCCCCATCTCGATTGGCTGCTGGCTTATATTCGAACTATACAACCTGCACCTTGCAAACTGGGAGTATGTGAACCTGGCGGAATCATTCAAGGTGCGGGTGCTGGGTTACGTGCTGGCCTTCTCCACAATTTTCCCCGGGATCTATGAGACGGCACACCTGATCCAGGCGCTATTCTTCCCGGACGGTCTTGCCGGGAGGAGAGTTTCCTTCTCCCATGGAATGAGGACCATGCTAATCGTGATCGGGGCTGTTTTCATGATCACGCCGCTCCTCGTCCCCAAAGAGGTATCAAGCTATCTGTTCGCACTCGTCTGGATAGGCTTCATTCCTCTCCTGGATCCAATCAACAGAAAGCTCGGAGCACCCTCAATAACAGCCCAGCTTGAGAACGGTGACTGGGAGACGTTTCTCTCATTCGCCCTGTCCGGCATAGTCTGTGGTTTCCTCTGGGAATTCTGGAACTACTGGGCACTGGCCAGATGGGTATATCACGTCCCGTTCTGGTCGAGTGTAAAGATCTTCGAAATGCCCGTGCCCGGTTTCCTGGGTTTCATTCCTTTCGCGCTGGAATGTTACGTGATGTTCAATCTATGTGCATCAGTCTTAGGCATTCAATACGTCCATTTCCCCAGGAGATAGAATGTCAATAGCTCACAGGTGGGATGATCAGGGAAGCGTCCATTATCCAAAAGCCTTGCATTCGGAGCTGGATTTCAGGGTCCAGAGTCCTAGCGCGAGTCGTGGGAGCATTTGGGAACCCATCTTGGTCTGGCAGGAAGTGGAAAGCCAAGCAGATGCTGTGACAGGAGCACGGGCCTCTCGATCTGAGGGAAATGACCGCAGCGATCGATGATGAGCAGCTTGGCGCCATACTGATCAGATAGTGAGCGAAGAACCTTCCCGTCGCAGAGAGGATCATCCCTACCGGCTACAAACAGGATGGGCATTGAAGCGCCTCTCATTCCCGAGATCTGGCCAGCAAATTCATCTTCGATGAGGCACGACAGACGAAGAAGGCCTTCCCTTTTTTCATCGTCATCCAGAGGCTCGAGAATCCTCCCGATCATTTTCTCGTCAAGGGAATCAGGTTCATATACTAGCTCGCGGAAGATTTTCCGAATCCCATCCGGGTTCACTTTCAGCCGGAAGAAGGTTCCGAGCGCCGGAGATAAAACAGGCTTCAACCAGGGAAGATTCTCCTTCTTTCCCAGAAATGGTGAAAGGAGCACTAGACCAGCTACAGTGAGTGATGGACTGGCATTCATAACGGGATGGCAGCTGAAGGAGTGGGCGATAATGAGCGGATTTGACATGCCCATTTTGCGGATAAACTCCAGGATGAGATTCGAGAGGTGATCCATGGAAAATGTTTCAGGCACTTTCTGGGAAAAACCGTGGCCCGGTAAATCGGGGGCCATGTAACTGAACGAACCTGCAAGCCTATCCATAAGAGGCAGCCAGATGGCTGAATATGTGCCGAGGCCGTGCATAAGGAGGAGTTCGTGTCCCGTACCTCCACAGAGATAGCTCATCGTCACTCCCTCTACCTTCACTTCCTCCCTTCTTGGTTTGATTTCGTTTTCCACGGAATTCACACCAGTTCGTTATCGTAGATACGTTGCTACTCTTTGACCGCCTTCAGATCGACAAGGGGGGCTCCTGCATCCACCACCTCGCCCTCTTTCACAAGTACCTTCCTGACGATGGAATCATAGGGGGCTCTGATCTCGTTTTCCATCTTCATTGCTTCTACGATGACCAGACTAGTACCCTTCTTGACTTCATCACCCGCTTTGACCTTCACTTTTATCACGTTGCCCGGCATCGGAGAGGATAGCTTATCACGTGCGGTATCTTGAGACAGCCCGGTCGCTTCCTCCGCTTCATCTATCATCTCGAAGAGGTAGTGTTCGCCTTCTATCGTAACACTCCTGCTGCTCCCGACTCTGTTTATCAAGGCGATAAATGATTTCCCCTCTATTATTATTGAGAGCTCGTGTTCGGATATCCAATGGTAGTCGACACGGCTTGACCTACCGTCGATGGTAATGAACAGACCTTCTTTGCCCTCGCTTATGTCCAGATCGTACCTTTTACCATCGAGTCTGAAGGATGTAGTCACTCTCTTCCTCCACTGCTTTTCTCCGCACCCTCGGGAGAACTGCCCAGGATCCTCCATCCGTTAAATCTTTCCCACGGGCTCTGATAGACCGGGGGGTGTGATTCACCCCTTGCCTTTGAACGTTCATCTCTTTTCTGATCGATCGCCGCTGCGATAAGGGCCTCTCTCAGATGCAACCTCCTGGCTTTCGTCTCCTTCCAGGAAGGAAGGAAACGCGGTATTGTCTCGGTTGTAGTAAGGCCCTTGGCGAAATCGGGATCATCCATGAGATCGGTGAGAAAATCTATAGTCGTCTTTATCCCGAGCACTCTGTACTCGAGGAGTGCTCTCTTCATCCTCTTCCTGGCCGTCTCCCGGTCCTGCCCCCAAACGATCACCTTTGAGAGTATAGGGTCATAGTACATGGGAACATCACAGCCGCTATACATGCCTGAATCGACCCTCACCCCGATGCCTTCCGGTTCCCTGAGGAAGCCGACCTTTCCAAACGACGGCAGGAAGTCGTTTTCAGGATCTTCCGCGTAGATGCGACACTCGATAACATGCCCGTGGGGCGTTAGGTCCTCCTGACTCAGGTCGAGCGGGAGGCCTGCTGAAATCTTTATCTGCTCCTTCACAAGGTCAACACCCGCAATGAGCTCGGTAACCGGATGTTCGACCTGAAGCCTGGTGTTTACCTCAAGAAAATAGAAGCGTCCCTCTCCATCGACTAGAAACTCCACCGTTCCAGCGTTTCTGTATCCGACGGCCCTGACCACATCGACCGCCGCCCTGGCCATCTCCCTCCGTTTTTCTTCATTCAATGCTGCAGAAGGCGATTCCTCAACGATCTTCTGGTGCCTGCGCTGAATAGAGCACTCCCTCTCAAAGAGGTGTACTATATTCCCGTAGTGATCGGCCAGAATCTGAAACTCGATGTGCCTCGGTTCCTGGATATACTTTTCCAGATATACGCTCGAGTCGCCGAACGCAAAATCAGCCTCCCTCATTGCACCTTCGAAAGCTTCTTTCAACGCCTCCCCATCCTGGATGACTCGCATCCCCTTCCCGCCCCCGCCGGAAGCCGCTTTTATCATGACCGGGAATCCTATCTTCTCCGCCTCCTCAAGCAGCGTGCTTGATTTGACAGCCTCCCCCACCATGCCCGGAATGATGGGTATGCCGGCCTCAGTGACCTTCTCTCTCGATTTGAGTTTGTTCCCGAGGAATCGTATCTCCTCATGGCCGGGTCCGATGAATGTGATGCCGGCATCGGTACACTTTTTCGCGAAATCCGGATTTTCTGCGAGGAATCCATATCCAGGGTGGATCGCCTCGACACCTGAGGTCCTGGCTGCCCTGATGATGGCTGTATGGTCCAGGTAGCTCCTAGTCGGTTCGGGCGGGCCTATGCAGACCGCTTCATCAGCCATCTGGACATGTAGCGCTTTCCTGTCGACCTCGGAATATATCGCAACGCTCCCTATGCCCATATCCCGAAGCGTTCTAATCAAACGGACTGCGATCTCGCCCCTGTTCGCTATGAGTATCTTACCGAACACCTTGCAAACCTCATTCATCGGACTGCCAGGAAGGCTTTCTCTTCTCGAGGTAGGCCCTGAGCCCTTCCTGACCCTCGGGCGACACCCTCATCTCGGCGATAAGCCTGGCGGTGTACTCCTTCGCAACCTCGAGAGAGCTGCCTGTTACGCTCTCGATGAGCTTTTTGCTCGCGGTCACCGCGCCCGGCGCGCCTTTTTCTATTCTTTCCACATACTCAGTGACGACCTCATCCAGCTCGTCGCCTGTCACGATACAGTTCACGAGTCCTATTTCATGCGCACGGGAAGTACTTATCTTCTCACCCGTAAGGAAAAGTTGCCTCGTCACACCCTCACCGACCTTCTTCAGCACGTATGGTGCAATGCAGGAGGGTACCACGCCGATCCTAACCTCGCTGAAGGCAAAGAATGCATCCTCCACGGACACCGCTATGTCGCAGGCTGCAACGAAGCCGATCCCTCCCCCCATCGCGGGTCCATTCACCATCGCGATAGTGGGAAGAGGGTGCGAGTACAGCTCATAGAGGCAGTGAGCGAGCTCCTCGGCTTCCCTGAGGTTCTCCTCCAGGCTCAGATCCATGCTCTTCTTCATCCAGGAGATGTCTGCACCGGCACAGAAGCAGGTCCCTTCACCGGTGAGGATTATCACCCTGTAGTTTTTTTCACGACGAAGATTTGCCAGCGCGTCGCGGAGTTCCACTAGCATTTCGAGGTCGAAGGCGTTCCTGACCTCCTGCCTGGCGAAAGAGATCAATGCTGCCCTGCCGTGAGGCTTGATGGTTATCTTCCTGTATCCATCCTGCTTCAAGCAACCTCCTCTGCTACATACGGAACACGCCGTAGGCCTGATCCGGGATAGGTGCATTGAGCGACATGGAGATTCCAAGCGCGAGAGCTTCCCTTGTCTTCAAAGGATCTATTATGCCATCATCCCAGATGCGAGCCGATGCGTAGTACGGGTTCCCCTCGTCCTCATACTTCTTCAGCGTCGGTGCTTTGAACTCCTCCTGCTCCTCAGGGGTCATGCTCTTTCCTTCCTTCCGGAGCTGCTCCAGTTTGACAGTCAGTAGCACGTTTGCCGCCTGTTCGCCTCCCATTACCGAGATCCTCGCATTGGGCCACATCCAGAGCAATCTCGCGCCGTAGGCACGGCCGCACATTCCGTAGTTACCAGCACCATAAGATCCACCTATGATGAGTGTGAACTTCGGCACCCTGGCGTTCGCCACAGCATGAACCAGTTTCGCACCGTCTTTGGCGATGCCACCGTGCTCATACTGCTTGCCAACGATGAAGCCGGTTATGTTCTGGAGGAATATGATCGGGATTTTCCTTATCGTACACAGTTCAACGAAGTGTGCCCCTTTGAGGGCGCTCTCGCTGAACAGTACGCCGTTGTTGGCCAGTATTCCGACCGGGTAACCTTCTATGTAGGCGAAACCGCAAACGAGGGTTGTGCCATACAGCTCCTTGAATTCGTGGAATCTGCTGCCGTCAACCAAACGGGCGATTATCTCCCTCATGTCGAACTGCCGCCTCAGGTCCTTAGGTATGATGCCGTATATCTCTTCGGGATCGTAATATGGTTCTTCCGGTTCCCTCACATCGAGTCTACTTTTCTCTTCCTTCGGAACGTTCTCTATGATGTTCCTTGCCAGTTCAATGGCATGCTCATCATCGATTGCATAATGGTCACTCACTCCCGAAATTCTGCAGTGCACATCGGCGCCTCCCAACTCCTCGGCGGTCACATCAACGCCTGTCGCCGCCTTCACAAGAGGCGGACCACCGATATATATCGTCCCCTGTTGTTTAACGATGATCGTCTCGTCACTCATCGCAGGAACGTATGCACCTCCGGCTGTGCAGAAACCAAGCACCACGCTGACCTGGGCGATGCCCATCGATGACATCACGGCCTGGTTGAAGAAAATGCGACCGAAGTGAGCCTTGTCCGGGAAAACACCCGCCTGAAGCGGCAAGAAGACACCGCCCGAATCGACGAGGTAGACGCACGGAAGGCGGTTCTCCATTGCTATCTCCTGAGCCCTGAGGTGCTTCTTTATAGTCATCGGGAAATACGTTCCGCCTTTGACTGTCGCATCGTTTGCGACGATCATCACCTCACGCCCGTGAATCCTCCCTATCCCTGTCACTATGCCTGCCGAAGGTGCTTCGCCACCGTACATGCCATAGGCTGCGAATGGAGAGAGCTCAAGGAAAGGGCTTCTCTTATCGATGAGCAGGCTGATACATTCCCGCGCCGTCAGCTTCCCTCGTTCCTTGTGCTTCTTGTGTGCCTTGGAAGGTCCCCCTTTCTTGATCTTCTCATACCTTTTGCCCAGTTCCTCGACGAGGGCTGTCATCGATTCCTTGTTATCCTTGAAGTCCTGGCTGGTTGTGTCAATTCTGGAATTGATCCTGTACATTTTCTTCCTTCCGGATCCTGTTTAAGAGACCAGTTTTTTCCCTTGAAGGAGAGAGCGGTTTCTGATGCGCGAAAGGTATCGCGAAGGCCCCTGGCCTGGAGAACATGTGAAAACAATGCATCGACCGGCATCCGCTCATGAATCGGTCGCAGGTGTCAGACGACATGAGAAGCGTGGAGCTCACTCCACCACTGCTTTGTGTCCATAACAGAGGATGCCTTCGTCCCCATCTTTCTGTATCATTCTAAACTCGAGCTTCACAGGCATCCCGATCTTCAGCTCATCAGATTCTACATCGGCTATGCCTACTGTAAGCCTCACGCCCTCTTCAGTCTCGACTATCCCTACGGCGTAAGGAGTATCATCTCTGAACTGTGGGGGCGGTACGTGGATAACAGTGTAAGTCAGGAGCTTTCCTCTGTTTGAAAGATTCTTAGTCTCGAATTCTCTGTTTTTACACTCCGGGCAAATCGCTCTGGGCGGATAAGCAATAAATCCGCATTTTGTGCACAGCGCCGCCTGGAGCCTGTATCTCTGGGGAGTCTCCCTCCAGTATCTCTGAGCGGTACTCATGCCACCTCCAGTATGTGAATGACACTGCTTCCTCCGGTTCCACCCATATTCTGCGCGAGCGCCACCTTCGCACCTTCAACTTGTCTTCCGTCGGCTTCTCCCCTAAGCTGCTTTACGAGTTCCACCAATTGAGCACACCCTGTCGCACCGACCGGGTGCCCCTTGGACTTGAGTCCCCCGCTCATGTTTACCGGTATTTTACCACCCATGTCCGTGAGGCCGGATTCCGCCGCCTGGCCTCCTTTGCCCTTCTCAACGAAACCTAGATCCTCTATGACGCATATCTCGGCTATTGTGAAGCAGTCGTGCACCTCAGCAATATCTATTTCGCCTGGTATCTTCCCGGCCATCTTGTAAGCTTTCTCTGCCGCTTTCACGGTGGAATCTATTACAGTGATGTCCTTCCTACTATGCAGCGCCATAGAATCCGTAGCATTCGTGGAGGCGATGATCTTCACAGCCGGCTTTCTCGACAGCTTCTTCGCCATATCGAGAGGACACATCAGAACCGCAGCAGCACCATCAGTGATCGGTGAGCAATGCAAGATCCTGAGTGGATCGGCTACCATCGTCGAACTCATGACTCCCTCTAGGGTGACCTCAAAAGGATATTGACCAAGCGGATTCTTAGCACCATGCTTGTGATTTTTAACAGCGACATGGGCGAGTTGTTCCAGTGTCGTACCGTATCTTTCCATGTGAGCGCGTGCTATCATGGCGTAAAGACCGGGGAAGGTCGCCCCGTTGTATACCTCGTACTCCTGATCGGCTGCCGTTGCCAGTGCGAACGTGGCCCCGGCTCCCGATACATCGGTCATCTTCTCGACACCGGTCGCGAGCACGATGTCGCTCATACCCGATGCAACTTCGGTATACGCCATCTTCGCGCTGAGGCCCCCCGATGCACAGGCCGATTCGACTCTCGCGCAAGGCGACGGACACGCCCCGAGGTAATCGGCCAGCAGGGAGGACAGATGTTCCTGTTCAACAAAAAGTCCGCTGGACATCGATCCCACATAGATCGAATCAACGTGATCCACACCGGCATCATCTATCGCAAGGAGAGCCGCTTCGACCCAGATATCCCTGAGAGACTTATCCCACAGCTCACCCCACTTGTTCATCCCGACTCCTATTATCGCAACGTCCCTCATTCGACTCCTCCTACCTCTTGAGCTTTATCTTTCCTCTGAATTTTGCATACCTGCCGTAATCGATGTACTTCTTCTGTCCATCGAGCATGGTTCTTGTTTTTACTGCGCGATCTCTCACCTCCAGGAGCCTGTCTGTCGCCCTGAATACGAAGGCATCGGATCCGGCACCGGAGCCATATGAGACCATGAGGATTGTGTGTCCCGGATCTGCGATGTCTAAGACTGCCGTGAGGCCCATGGGTGATGAGCCGGAGTACGTATTCCCCAATACGGGGCAGAGCCAGCCCGGTTCTATTTTCTCTCTAGGAATGCCCAGAAGCTTCCCGGCCCGCATCGGGAACTTCCCGTTAGGCTGATGAAAGATGGCCCAGTCGATTTCATCGGCTGAGAGGCCGCTCCTTTTCAGGATCCCTTTCGCGGCTCCGAGCGTGTGCTTGAAGTATGCAGGCTCTCCTGTGAACCTGCCCGCGTGACTCGGATAGAACTGGTACTCCCTCCGCCAGAAATCCGGGGTGTCCGTCATGAAGGAATAGGTGGCCTCGACCGTGGCGAGCGGCTTTTCCTTTCCGAATATGAATGCGGCCGCCCCTGCGGCGGTTGAATACTCGAGGGCATCGCCCGGTGCACCCTGAGATGTGTCGGCACCGACTGCGAGCCCGTATTCAATCGCACCGCTTTCAACGAGGCCAATCGCAACGAACATTCCCTCGGAACCCGCCTTGCAGGCAAACTCGAAATCTGCGCAATGGACGTCGGGTGTGGCGCCGATTGCCTCGGCGAGAACTGTTCCGCTCGGTTTCACCGCATACGGGTGTGATTCTGAACCCACATAGACGGCCCCAATTTTCGAAGGATCTATTCCAGCCCGTGCGAGCGCGTTCCTGCTTGCTTCGACTGACATGGTGATCGTGTCCTGATCAGGAGCAGGTACGGATTTTTCAGTGAGCATCAAACCTTTTTTGTAACTCTCGGCATTCGCTCCCCATACCTTCGCTATCTCCTCCACTTTTATTCGATGCCGCGGTATGTAGGCACCGTATCCCACTATACCGACCATAGAAGAACCTCCGTCTCTCAATTCCACTAAGAACATTTAAAAATCAGTAGTTAAATATAGCACCGGCCAGAGAAGCTGTCAATTTACATGCTCAACGTGGATTACTATACTTGCTTAGTGGTCGCGTTCGCAATTACGGTAACATATTATCACTCTGGGAAGCGACCTTGCGCGAGCTTCCGAAAAGGGCCCTGGGGGGCGCGAGCCCCTGTGGAAGTGCTGCGTTTCCTTCCCAGAAACGTTACCGTAATTATGAAACGCAGCACTTAGGAGAACATACCTGCAGGGAGTGAAGGATGAAACAGATTTTCTATTTCACAATTATGATTTTCAATGTCATCTTTGTCCTTCCCGGTCAACTGACGGATGGAAGGTTCCAGGGAGAAATTGGGAAACAGGAGCTGATAAGGCAACAGAATCCAGGGAGCAGAGCAATTATCAATTATGCGGGTAACAGGCCTCAATACACTCCGGGTGCTCGTATTAAGGGTGGGACAGGTTCGAGTGGTATAGAGAAAGACGAATTTGGTGGATTGAAAATCTCAAAGTTTGAGGCGACGGGATTTTTCCGGCTAGAGAAATTAGATGGAAGGTGGTTTCTAGTGACACCTCAGGGCCATCCCTTTTATATAGTTGCTATAGATGGTGTAACACCATGGTATAAGGACTACAAGAATACATCCTTTGAAACGAGATATAAGAAGAGATTCATATTATGGGCCAATATCGCCGTTGATAGAATCAGTTGGTTGGGGTTTAATACATTAGCGCATAAAACCGCCGAACAATGCATAGAGCAAATGGTAAACGGTAACGTCTGGAAAATCCCGTTCACAGTATTGGTGCCATTTGTGGAGAAGAAGACTTTTCCTGATGTTTTTTCTGAAGATTTTAGAAACCTAGTAGACCGTAAAGCGAAAGAATATTGTGAGCCATTGAAGGAGGAGTCCTATCTCGTGGGATATTTTCTCGGTAATGAACTCGATCTTAACCTTTACCGCCGTGGAGAAATAGACTGGCGAACCAGGTGGGTGAGGGCTCTTCTGAGTCAGGAACCTGACACACCGGCCAGAAGACAGTTTGCAGCTCTGCTTGAGAAAAAATTCCATACTATCGATGAACTCACCGAGGAGTTCGGTGAATTAAAACCGCGCTTTAGCTCCTTTGATGAGATAGGATTCAATCAAATATGGCCTGCTTTCAAGAAGGGGATCCCGCAAGCTGTTGAAATCGTGAAAGCCTACAATGCTCAAATAGCCGAAAGGTTCTACAAGCTGACCAGTGAAGCAATAAAAAGATATGATGGTAATCATCTCATCCTGGGATCGAGGTTTGCCAACGACGCAGAGATAGAAGTGTTGAACTCGACCAGAGATTATACCGATGTCGTCTCCTTTAACAAATATCCTTTAAAAGGACGGTTGCCGGTCTCTCTCTATGAGAAGATGTATGGCAATACAGAGAAGCCTCTATTTCACACAGAGTTTTCATATCTCGAAGAGGGCAGGGATGGGAATTATCCACCCGCACCGGACCAGGAGACCCGTGGGCTGTATTATACTAAGTTGGTGAGGGCAATGGTTGAAGTCGATGAAGTAGTGGGGTACGGTTGGCATGAGATGTTCGATCCAAAATATGGATCGAATTTCGGCCTTTTCGATGTACATGATGAATTATACTATGATGCGGCGAAGCATATAATGGAGGCAAATCGACTTGTTGAGAGAAGATTCGCTGAGATAATTGCAAAGAAGATCAATGGGAGGAAGTGATGTCACATGATGCCTGAGGAATACCTGAACCGGCTCAGTTGACAAGCCCTCTCGTTCATGCTATCATCATATCACCTTCCGCGACATCCTGTGATAAGGAAGAACTTCATGAAACCGTGCTTTTACATCATGCGGGCGACCAGGTGGATGCGGTTGTGTTCCATCCTGATAATGATTTCGCTCATTTATTGTGCCGGGCGGAAGAAGCCCCCAAACGTGGTCCTAATAATGGTCGATACCTTGAGAGCGGATCACCTGTCATGTTTGGGGTCGAAAGAGCTGCTAACACCAAACATTGATTCCATCGCAGAAGAGGGATTCCTGTTCACGAATGTCCACGCGACAGCACCAACCACACTCGCTTCGACGAGCTCACTCATGACATCTCTTTATCCAAGAATGCATGGAGCAGCATGCAATGGCCTCCAGCTTCACAGTTCTCTCCGTACTCTGCCTGAAGAATTAAGGAGCAAAGGTTATACAACCGCTGCGTTCGTTTCATCTTTTGCTCTCCACTCGAGCACGGGGATCGACCAGGGTTTTACCTACTTCGATGAAGCATTCGACAAGACATTTGGCAGTCCCGAAATTCAGAGAAGAGCAGGTGATGTCAATAGTGCAATCTACGGCTGGTTATCAAGGAGACCTTCTGAGCCCTTCTTCCTATTCGTGCACTACTTCGACCCGCATCCTCCGTATACACCACCCCCACTGTTCCGTGGGACTGGAAGCGAGGACACTGGAACAGAGATCACCGGATCATGGGAAGATCTGGTCGAGCTCAAATACTATCTGAGCGAGGGAGGAGAAGTGGACGCCCGGCTCGAGCGAATGCACCGTCTTTACATGGGAGAAGTGAAATATACAGACCATGAAATAGGAAAACTGATGGACATGCTCGAAGAGAGTGGCTTCCTTGAGAACTCACTTATAGTCTTCACGGCTGATCATGGAGAGACATTTTGGGAGCATATGGAGATGGGTGAATACCTGGATCACGGATACATGGTGTATGAGACGACGACACACATTCCCCTTATCATAAAATGGTCGGGGAAGGTGCCAGAAGGTGTGAGTGATATGATGGCGAGCAACATCGATATCGCCCCAACCATTATAGATCTGCTCGGATTTACCGTACCGAAAGGTTTTGCAGGAAGAAGCCTCGTGAGAGTAATGGAGGGACGGATGACAGAGGATGTGCCGGTATTTTCCGAAGCCACTAAGCCACACGGCGAAATAGAGTTGGAAACTGCTTTCAAGAACGACCGAAAAGCGAAATGTGTTTATATGGGCGGCTGGAAATTCATATGGGTACCGCACCTAAATGACCAAGAAGAACTGTACAACCTCACCCTGGACCGATCGGAGTTGAGAAACCTTCTAAAGGAGAGTGTGCACTCAGATAAGGTAAAGGCTATGAGATGGGCACTACGACAGTGGACACTGGAGGTTTCCAAAGTTGCGCTAGGTCGAAGCTATGAAATGGATGAAGAGACGCGGGAGAAACTCAAGACGCTCGGCTATGTTCAGTGAGGCATTGATAAATACGTTGAGAATAGTGATGCAGTGACCTCCCTAATAGGAATCTCAGGTGAACTCATACACACCGCTCGAGTAGTAGAAGAAATCCGTATAAACCTCTTCTGATCTGCCCCCCCGGATGGACCTGTGTGTCCTGTAAGGGAAATTCAACCGGTGGGCTCTGCCTTTGAAGGCTGTCCTTGAGGGAGAGTGGTAGGAATTCAGCAGTGAAAATTGAGTTGTCATTCGACAGGCAACTTTTCTATTATATTTTTTAAGATCGATTCATCTATTCGTACCATACGGTATATTCCGCCACGTTTCGGCTTCTCATCAATCGATTCGGGTTTCTTGAAGTCGGGATTGTAGAAACTCCACACAACCTGTCCATCAGTCGTTACTTCGAATACACGACCTTTGTTTGTTTCTGTAATCAATACGTTCCCATTTCCTAATTTCTGGCAGCCTCCTCTGGATTTCGAGAAAAAGGAGTTCGATGGATTCCCTTTATATGTCCAAACAATGCTCTTTTGCTCCGGGTCCACCTCGACGATTCGAGAAAAGCGTCTTTCTGCGCCATTGTCAAAGACAATGATATTTCCGTTTGGAAGAACAGAGGGTTGATGAGGTTTGTCAAGATCCTTCATTCCCCAACTCCATACAACCTCTTCTATATCGGGATCGATTACCGCTATTAGATTCAGTTCCCTGATGCATATTAGCATATCCCCCTGCTTCCAAAACCCTTTCCGGGCTGTTTCAATGACTTCTATTGTGTTCGAATGAAGAACATCTGCCGGGCTCAAATGTAATATTGCAATCTTGATCGCATCATCCTCTCTGGAATTACCGCTGACTATTTCCCTGTACAGTTTTTTGTGCAGTTTAAACAGCTTCCTCAATTTTTGTTTCCGCCCTTTTCTCAACCTGCCCTTAACGAATGTCAACATGTTCCTCAGGGATTTAATAAGCGATTTTTCCGGCTTCTCTTCTTGTAGATCTACATCATTCTCTGGAAAGTTTTTTTGGATGATTTTCCACAGTTCTCTTTCTAATTCTTCGTTCTTTTTCAAAACTTCAATAATTGATATGCGACGTTTTACTTTACCATCCTGCGATAGGATTACAATATGATTATCCAACACCTGAAGCTTTCGACCGGAATGGTTAACAGTCACAGGCACATCGACTATCGTGTATATATCGCCATTTTCCGAGATAGAAATATCGTGATGAGCGGATATTTCGGCTTTCCATTTTACATTCGAATACCAATCCAATTTAAGCAGCATGTGGTGGGAGCCGATCACGAACAAATTGCCATTCTTATCCATCTCGATATGATTCCAGCCCTCGTAATGTCGTGGAGTCGCCTTGTCGAAACGTTCTATAACTTTCTGCTTGGCCGATCCCGCTTCATCTGAAGACCAGGTGTGGACAACCCGACCATCCATTGTTATCAAATGCGCTTCTGTTCGTGCCCTTGAATTGTAGAGGTTGAGGCCCTGATAAGATAATTCAGGGATATATTCGGTGACACCGGCACTTCCTGAATCCTTTTCGTCGACCGGGACCCAGTTGACATATCCAAGGTTTTCTAGCTCCTCAAGCTGATCCTCCGATAAACCGCTCTTTCTTTCAACCGCTGTGTCTTTCTTCTTTGTAATAGATTCCTGCTTCTCACCGCAGGCCGCTGACAAGAGAGAGAATATTATGAGATTGGCGAGAACCAACCATTTACTTATGCCCGAAGAACTTATTTCTTCCACTCAGCTATCCTTCCACATCGCACTCATACTTCCACATAACCGGTAAGCTTTCTCCTGAAAAGTCAAACCTGATGGGAGTTCTCACCGGGATGAGTCCCGATGCAGGGCCTTCTTTAATATGGGCGGTAAATCAATCTGCTATTATCAGACATAATTATACTGGATCAAGGGTAGCAAATCAACCGCAACGAATGGCGAGTATCCTTATTTTCAAGGATCAGTGGGGCGTTCCTCTTGTGAGTCTGACGGATTGGGTATCGATAAACCGAAATCCCAGGCGAGGGGCACGCTGCTTTGATCAACCAACCGTGATGTTATAGTGGGCGTTTAGTTGGAAGGGTGTGAATAACGACAGATTGAAGTTTATTTAAAAAGATTTATACTAATTATCATCTGTCTTTTGGTGAGGCGCTGGATATGATGGACATGATAATAAATGCTGGCAAAGGCCCAGGAGCCTCTAATGATATAGAATTGGAGGGAATCAAGCCTCGATGAAAGTCCCAAAGATCATGGATATACCATACAAGTATGTGCGTAAACGCATCCCGCCAGGTCTTTATATCAAACTGCAATCCTCAATCGGGCGCAGAAAAGCATATTATTCTTCAGATTATTATCTTAATATCGCCGCGAGATATGAGAAGAACATACCGATTCGTAACAAAACCATATTGGAAATCGGACCCGGTAACGAGATCGCTGTGGCTATATTGATGGTGCTTCTCGGTGCCAGAGAGGTATACCTTGTGGATAAGATAAGCGGTAATCCCTTTGCTTCACACGGAAGTAGCAACGATGAGGAATACGCCGAGAAATATTTGAGGATATTCCAGCAGAGCGAACAATTCCATGATCGAGAGCCGGCCGTCTCTCTCCCGGGGGATATTCTGGCAAAAATTCATCAGATCGATTCGTTTTTCACCGCCCCTGAACTGCCTGAGTTAATGAGGGATGTAAAGGCGGATTGTATCGTCTCTAACTTCGTTCTCGAACATATCAATGATCTGGAAACAGTATTCATCAATATGAACCGGATACTGCGTGATGATGGTGTAATCTACCACCAGGTTGATCTGTCAGACCATACCTATCACGTATTCACGAAGTACAAATCCACCATCCCATTGTTCACGGATAACATTCTGCTGCATCTTGAATACTCTGATAGTACCTGGTCGCTCCTGGACGATCACAAATGCATACCGATGAACAGGCGGACGCTACCATGCTACCTGGATCTGTGTGATAAATACGGATTCCGCGTGGATCGTTTAAAAACAACGCTTGTGGATAAAAGTTTCCACGTACACCGTGATGTTGTGAATTCGATCGCTCCCAGGTATCGAACGCCGGAGTTCCTGAATCTCTCATCCTTCGAGCTCAGGGCGGTTAGGGATAAACCTGGTAAAGATAGTCACGGAGCCTCTGCCGATGCTACGGTCAGTGAGGGGAAGGAAACGAATGTCTGATGCAATACAGAAATATTTACCGGATGTAACCGAGGGCCTTTAGCCTTTCTTTGATTTCGGCATCAGCATCCGAGGAAATCGCCACCGGTATCATCTTTTCTCCGGTCTCATACGTATCAATGTATCTTACCGGATGTCTCTCCAGGAAACCTTCCTCGATCACCTCGGTGAGAGGGCGCCCATCCATATCGAGGGCGACCGGCAGTCCAAATAGTGTGAGTATTGTGGGAGTTATGTCGAATATGGAAGCGCCGCTCAAGCTCACTCCCCTTTTGATGTTCTCGCCTGCAAGTATTATGATTCCTTTGCGCCTGTGTTTACCCGAGTAGCTTGTACCGGCAAGGTCAAGTTCACTGCTCCCTTCCTCCTCCCAAGCACCGAACCCATGATCTGAGAGGATGAGGTAAGTGACATCGAGGGAATTAACGGCGATGTGCTTTCCCACGACATCATCAAGGAAAGAATAGTATTTCCGGATAATATCACCGAAAAGCCTTATATCCTCCTTTCTCACACCATCGAAATGGGTGGGATCCATGTACTTCCAGAACAAATGTGACGCGAAGTCGGGTCCCCAGAAGTAAGTGATATACAAAGAGGTCGGGTGATTTTCCAGCATGTAGACGCTCAATTCCGCCATGTAGTTATCTCTTTTGAAGTGACGCCTGAAGGAGTTGAAATTCTCTTTCACTCCGCTTGTGGCAATGATCGAGAAGATGCTGTCGCGTTCGAGGTCTTTCCATGGGCTGAGGAAAAGCGAGATGGCTTTCTCATCTGTGAAGAATGCATGCTTTGGATACTGTTTCAGTAAATCTGGTGGATATACCGACATTTCCGTGGCCCACTGGATTCTGCTCGTGATTACATAACCCCTTTCGATTGGCTCAGCAGGCCACAAACTCCACAGGCCCACTACTCCCACATCGAGCCCTGACTTGCTTATAATTTCCCAGCTCCTTGTGCATTTTCTCACGGTGCTGGTCGTAGGAATCGTCTCAACCACGTTTTCAACGACTGGAAGTCTAAAAGGAAGAACAGACTTCATAAGAGGCAATCTCATGACCGC
This sequence comes from Candidatus Glassiibacteriota bacterium, assembly GCA_046760905.1. Classification (GTDB taxonomy): domain Bacteria; phylum Gemmatimonadota; class CAZMKB01; order CAZMKB01; family CAZMKB01; genus JBHIFB01. The sequence continues at coordinate 87,401 of JBHIFB010000001.1, forward strand.
GAAATCGAAGATCCCATGCTTTTTCTCCTTCTTCCCGGTAAATATGGATTCCCATATCGCCGGGGTTCTCATACCCATCCCCGCACTATTCGTAAAAGCCTTAAGCGTGGAAACATTCGAGAGCAGAGGGCCATACGACCCATTATCCATCAGGAATTTTATATTCGGGAGTTTTCCTCTTTCTATCATCCCATCCATGATGTCCCAGGTAGCACCGTCGAGACAGATGATCACGAGCCGGGAACCGGTTTCTTCACGCAGGAGGGTGGGAGGGGTCGACCCATCAGCGCTGCCGGGGCCACTTATTTGTGAAACGTAAAATGCAACGGCTGATAGAAGGAGAGGAGCACACAGGATGAGGATGATATAACGGGCAGCTTGTTTCTTGTTCGATCTACTGAAGGCTCTCTTTATTTTCAGTGGGATGTCCTTTAACGAGATTCCTACGCCGAGGCATATCGCACATAAGATAAAAAGCACAGGCAAAAACCACCGGCTCCTGAAGTCGAATGGTCTGTCAATGAGCATCCATAAGAGCATCAGAATCGATAAGAAGACGGGAACCGAAAAAGCAATCGTATAGATGGCAAGAGGCTCGAGGAGTCTCCCTCTTCTTCTCAGGATTGAATCGATACCTGCGACAGGAAGCCAGAGTATTACGCCCAGGAGGGCGAGAGAGACAAGTGAGAGCAAAAGCACATACAGCTGTAGTATCAAAGTGTCGCGAAGCAGGACCGGCATGCCAACTATGAAGGACAAGCCATAGAAAATAACAAGGGAATACGGAATACTGAATCCCAAACCGCAGAGGACAGAGCTTCTACAATATGTCGCCAAAGGGATCTTCGAATCATTCATAAATTCCCCATCCCCTTTATCGGTATACCACGAGTCTTAGCATATTCCTCGATAATCTCGACTGTCTTCCTCGCGCGCACATCCCAGGTGTTCGCCCTTGCTACCCTCAAGCGCTCCTCGATTTTATCCTCTCCCTCAGCAAGTGCCTTTTCCAGTGCTTCGATAAAATCCTCTGTCCCTTCACAGAGGTATAGAACGTTCTGATAATCGGCAAGTGCCGGAATGTAAATTGACACCACGGCTTTCCCACCGGCAAGGTGCTCAAATGTTTTTGTCGGGAATGCGTATTTGCTCCAATCTCCCTGACGGTAAGGCATATAACAGACATCAAGGCCTTTCGTGTATGCCGGTAATTCTGCGAGTGTCTTCTTCCCGAGAAAATGTACGTTACCGATACCTTTCACATGGGAAGGTACTGGAGTGAAGTGAGGACCAATTAAAACCTGATGCCAGTGTGGTCTTCGCTTTGAAATTTCTAAAATAAGCTCCCAGTCCATTCGGAGATTGTCGATGTTGCCGATGAAGCCTATACGGGGGTGGGGAATCGAGTCGAGATCCTCAGGAATCACTGCATCCGGGCTCAACGCTTGCTCGAAAAGTCCGGTATCGACTCCCGGTGGAAAGAGATAGGTTCTTGGATGGATTTTGCTCTTCGCTTCGTAGAGCGTTTTCGTGGTCGTGAAAACTATGTCTGCTTTCTCTATGAATTCCCTCTCGAGACGGCTGAGTCCCAGTTTTCTCCTCTTCGGAATCACGAAAGCAGAAACCTCGTCATGGCAGCCATAAATGACTAACTTACTACCGAGTCGGGGCGAAGGGGAGATCATAAACGGTGCGTACACCCAGAGAATCGGTTCTTCGAATCCAATTTTCTGGAAGACCTTTCGTAACGACCGTTCTATCCTCTTCCTGTTGAACCTGTCGTTCGCCCCTAAGATCCCGTACTGGAGTAAAAGCGGTGGCGGAGTGTAAAGATACATGTTTTCGTCGATTGTTTGAATGCCGGCTCTCCAGTTCTTCCACTGCTTCTTGAGATTCGGGATAAGCGAAGGGTGGAGAAGGAACGTGGCTAGTGAGAATGGGGGGTCCACGAATAAGACTCTGTTCTCCCTCTTCAGTTTGTTCATCATGTGATGCATTAAAAGGGGTACGAAATCATACGTCACCCATGAAAGGCATACGATGTTCTCACCCTTCATTTAAATCTCCTCGATGTCAATTTCGCTAACTTCACGGAAAAGCTCAGCAATCATCAGAAGTCAAGTATATGAAAAATGAGCAATTATAGCAAGGACCGCAATCTCATGCGATGTGCCTGATCCCTTCATGTTCATACATCCTGTCCAAATGAGGCATGATTCATACGGTTGGTGTTGCTATACTGGAAAGAAGAAAGCTCTTATAAGCAGGATGAGAAGGTATGCCCCTACGAAGCCCAGAACCAACAACACTATTGAATCCTGTAAGAAACCCTTATGTTCCTTTCTCAATTCCTCGATGAAATCGTACTTCTTATCGGGTGAGATCCATCTACCATTATAGAGAAGTTCACCTCTATCCTTTCTGACTTTATATTCGTCAAGGAGCATATCGACAAGCTTGCGCCGTATGTTCTTCTGGTATGCATCTCCCACACTGTCAGGCGTATTTCTGGGCATCATCGAGAAGTCCTCTATGAAAAGATTTTCATGACGAGAAGCACTATTAGTATTGAGATTATCCCGGTATATGTTCCAATCATCACCTCGAAGACCACCCTCAGAACAGGTATTCTCTTCAGGAATGGGGACTCCTCTTCCAGAATAAGATCCATCTCAGCGCTTCTCATCCTTGCGATGGCTTTACTGAGCCGTACCTTTTCTTCCATCAATATCCGGGATTTTTCTTCCCCTGGTAGTTCCTGCATCCTATTCTCCGAGGAATACCCCTCTTAGATCTTCGGCTGTCATCTCTTCCATCACCCTCTCTCTTCGCCGCGCTTCACGGCTCTCCCATATCAAGCACATGAGGATGCCCACAAGCAGGGATAGAGTGAGTGAAACCAACAGGTTGATCGTGGTCTTAGGGTATGCGGGTGTCCTTCGCACCTTCGCTTCGTCTAAAATAACGAACCTGGCCCCCTCCTGCTGCTCCTGGAATTTTATTTCCTCGAGCTTTAAAGCCAGAGAATTGTTCAAACGATTCAACATAAGTGATTCTCTCTTGAGCTTCACAAAGTCATACTGGATCTGGGTGAGATCTTGAAATCCATCTGCCAGATTTTCCACTGCCGTATCAAGAATGTCATTCTTTGAAAGTAGGACCTCCCTCTTTATTTGAAGATCTATATAGTCTTCCTTCAGCTTGCCAACGATTGGATTGATGGGTTCTGAATAACTATCGAAGATTTTCTCTATCTCTTTTTTCAGCATGTCTTGCGTCTCTTGTAATGCAGCTCTCAGGGCGATGATCTCGGGATGTTCTTCCGTATATGTCTGTTTTAGTTCAGCGATCCTGATTTCGAGGCTTGCCGCTTTTGCTCTGAGCTGCAGGACGACCTCATTCGTGCCTAGTGAATGCTCGATGGCATCAGCACCGGCGAGGTTCATTTGCTCGGTCAGTGCTTCCATCTTTACGCTGTTTTCAAGCATCAGCACTTGAGTGGTGAGTTTCTGAGTACGCAAGTTCGCATCGAGGTTAATGAGCTTCTCGATTTCCTTGTTCACTGAAATTACTTCATGATCACCCAGGAAGTGCCTCAACGCCTCCTCTGTGGAATCCGTTCTTGCTCTAACTCGTTCGATTTGATCTTCTATGAAAGTCTTCAACCTGCCTGCTCCCGCACCTATAGTGGTCGTTGTCTCCAGGAAATGACTCGCAGACTTTGGATAAGTGTTTGCCACCCTTGAAGCGATTTCAGGATCGCTGTCCCGGACTTTGATCTTGAATATTCCCTCCTTGGACACATCCATGGTGGCGTTTGTCCTGATGGCCTCCGGAGTTCTCCCTGGGATTTCACTTGCAACTTTTTCCGCAACTGTCCTTGACAGGAGAATCTGCAGTATGCCCTGTATCGTTACGTTGGATGATATCGGTATCGGGACCCGAGGCCTTACCAGCTCTCTCGTTTTTCCGGTCAATGCGACTTGCTGTGCCTGATACGTAGGCAGGTAGAAGGTGACCTGAGATTCATAATGCTTCGGGAGCAGGAGAGACAGGAGGAAGCTGACTGTGAGAGCGGATATCATGATCGCCCCGATCGTTCGCCTCCTACGTTTTATGACATCGATATAATCTGATGGGGTTTTAATTCCTTTCATAAGATATCTCCTGATGATAGGATCTCCCTAGTATAAAGATGGATTTTAGCCCGTATCACTGTATGCCTCTTTAAAATCGTATCAATTCAGATTTCAGTAAAATAAAGTTCGGACATGGATATTTGTTCCTCTGAAACAAAAAAAATAAATCATTTACAAAATTTAGCAATATTTGTGCCTCTTTTGTTTTTCAATGGTTCTTCCCATGGATTTCCGTGGCATTTCAAATGGCAACGGCCAATCTCCATGCAATCGCAGGTTTGTGTAGAGTCATTCAGCGTCTTACCCGTACGGTGGTTGAGTTGAACATCGGGCCCTTTCCGAGCTTTTGATGTTCATCGGATGTTATGCTGTTCATCGGTTCGCCTCCGAGCGATATCAACTGGCGGGGAGACCAGAGAACGCCTTTGGGGACCTCCGGTGTCACTTTCACCCTCAGCCTGATGCTACCAAGGTCGTTTTGTACCGTTACTTCGTCACTTTCTTCTATCCCAAGACGGCTAGCATCGGGAGGGCTCATCATGAGAAATGGGGGTATTGGTCCGTATTCCCCCCTGAATTGCGTATTGGTGTAATTCCGGCTGGCGGTATTGAGTAAGAAGAACTCGTCGGGTCCGGCTTTCAGGGGACGGTGCCTCGGCAGCGGCCCGAACCCCTGTCTCTGTGCCATCTCCGAATAGAATTCAAGCTTTCCGGATGGTGTCCTGTATCTTTCCGGTGGTTTTGGAACGAGGTGGAGATCTTTGCCCGCCTTCAAATCCTTTAAGGACCCGTCCTCGATTGCGCCATCGAGCGCCTTCTCGAGTGCCTTCAGAGGCTCCTCATACAGCCACTCATCATGAAGATTCAATCTCCTCGCCAGCTCCCTCATCACCCACACCTCATCCCTGCTATCTCCCAGGGGCTCGATCGCCTTCCGTGACAGGCGGATGTGACGGTGCGACCAGGGTATGACGAGATCGTCTTTCTCCAGAAAGGTAGGAGCGGGCAGTACAACATCAGCGTAGTCTGTTGTTTCCGTCCAATGCGTCTCATGAACAGCCGTGAAAATGTCTCCGGCTGAGAGCCTGTGCCGGAAGTCAGTCTGGTTCGGCAGGGTGAGGGCCGGGTTCATGCTGTATATGAAGAGGAACCTGAACTCTCCCTTACTCAAGGTTGTGCTCAAAGAGACCTGGCTGGTGATTTTCGACACCCCACCGGTTAGGGATTGGCCGGTGAGGTACTCACTGTCGATGATGTACGCACGCCCGTTGGTGTATAGGAAACCACGGTACTGTCCTCTCAGGGCAGGGATTAAAGAAACCGCCCTCACGAGATCTGCCCCGTTGTAATTCTTTTGCAATCCGATCCCAATCAAAGTTGCGCTCTGGTTCGATTCCGCATAGGCCTTGCCTAGCTCACAGACTTTAGTCCATTCCAATCCTGTCTCCTCACAGATCCTTTCGGGTGACCATGAGAGGGCCTCTTCCCTTAGCTTTTCGAATCCGATCGTTTTCTCATTGATGAAGTCGAGATCGACATGGCCGTTCATGATAAGGTAACGATATACCCCCATCGCCAACGCCACATCACTCCCAGGTGCGGGGCGTATCCAGAGGTCTGCACCTTTCGCAGATTGACTCTGCCTGGGGTCGATCGTAATGATCACCGCACCGTTTTTCTTCCGCGCTTCGGTCGCAAGGGACCACAGGTGGGGTGAGCTCACAGGAGCATTAAACCCCCAGAAGATAATGGGATCAGCTATGTTGATTTCTTCGGGTTGGATTCCGTAGCTCTCACCATAGTGAAATGAGAGCCCAGCGTGGCCTGAAGTACTGCATATCGCATAGTCCGTTGATACTGCCCCGATAGCGTTCCAAAGCCTGTGAGGGAATAGCAGAGAAAACACTCCCTGGTTCCCGGCATAATCCAAAAGCAGAACCGAATCGCTTCCATGCTCATCGATCGTCTCAACAAGCCTTCGGGCGATCATATCAAGCGCTTCAGTCCAGGTTGCTTTCCTGAATCCTCTTCCGGGTTTTCCTCCCGTACGGACATGTGGATAGAGCACCCTGTCTTGGTAGACTCTGACAGCGTCCTTGTTTCCTCTCGGGCAGGTAAATCCCCGGGTTATGGGATTGGATGGGTCACCTTTTACCGATCTCACCTTCCCATCATCATCGACTGTGACTATCATGAAACAGGAATCGTAGCAATCCCTGGAACACACTGTTCTTACCGTTCTCATAGAAATTCTCTAATTAAACCGATCCGATCCGCTAGATCCCCTTTAGACCGTCAAGATTTTCAGGACAACTCCCCCTTCCAGCTCCTAGGGAGAAGATCCCGGAAAAGTAACCAGAATCTTAATCACATCCGGAGCTATCTCGGTTAGCACAGCCTCCAGTGCGGGCGTAAGAATCGTTCTTCGCTTCGTCAAGTATCCCCATATATGTGAGGGTCATGGTTGTTGAAGGACCATTATGCGGAATATCGGCAATACACAGTTTTAAAGCAATAACGTAATTGGGGAGAGTCTCGATATTCGGTTTACAGCGCTTATCAAATCATCCTCTTTATATCACTCTTACTCTTCAATTTTTCAAGGAGGGCTTCCATCTTCTCGCTGGTCTGTCCTCTCTTCAAAGTTTGTTCGATCGATTCCTCGACCTCTTCAAAGCTAGAGTAGCCGGCTCCTTTTCTATCGTAGACTTTTATGATGTGATAACCATAATTTGTCCGGACAACCCCGCTCACCTCTCCCACCTTCAATGCGAACGCCGCTTCCTCGAAGGGTTTCACCATTTTTCCGCGTGAAAAATATCCCAGGTCCCCACCCTTTACCGAGCTGGGACAATCGGAGTATTCCGTGGCCAGAGTTGAGAAATCTTCTCCGTTATTGATCCTTGCGAGCAAGTCATCTATTCGGTTCTTTTTGCTCTCAATAGAGTCGGGCGGTTCATCCTTGTCCACCTGAATCAGGATGTGTTTGGCCCCCACCTGCTCGTCGTGTTTGAACTCCTCTCTGTGTTCTTCGAAATACGCAGCTTTCTCTTCAGGAGTTACCTTGGTCTTATTCGTGATATTCTCCTCGATGTAGTTTGTTATAGCTACACTGCGGGAGACCTGGTGTCTTAATTTCTCTTCTGATAAGCCCTGTTTCGCCAAAGCTTCGTTGAATATCTCCTCACTCGGATACTGGCTCTTTATGTTCGCAAGTTCACGGGAAAGTTCATCCTCAGAAACTTCAAATCCCACTTTCTGGCTTTCCTGGTAGAGGAGCTCGGTCGATATCATCGTCTCGAGTATTTGATTTCGCAGCGAGTCCACTTTGGTAGAATCGAACTGCATGCCGAATGCCTTGTACCGTTCGATAAGGCCATCTAACGTAGTCTGAAGATCCTCCATGGGGATCACCGCCCCGTTGACAATGGCGGCCGCTTCTATCCCCGCATCTTGCGACTTCGATGAACACCCTGTTATTTGAATGGCCGCCACCGGAAGGATCAATAACGACGCAAGCAACGACACTCTCATCAATTTCATTTGATCTCCTCCTGAGAATTATGATCCAAGGGAGCCGTCAATGTATGCAATCCACATCTCCCCCAGAGGAGGCGAGAGTCGGGAAAGGACATAATTGAAGACTTGTTATTTGACATGAATTTACACACTTGTCTGATGGAAGTCAATGTAGCCGATGGATGCCTTTCATCGTATGTATCCAAGAGCCCTCAGGTCCCGCAGCGTAGCTTCATTCAGATCGGGGAGAGATTCCTGATCAAGATCCTTCACTTCCACTGAATGTTTCCAATCCTCTATGGCTGTCAGCAGATTGTTTGATTTCTCTTTATCTGCCTCAATTAAGTTGTTGACTTCATCCGCATCCTTCAAAATATCATACATCTCATGTCTGTTGCTTTCGGAAAATATGAACTTGTAATTCTCCTCAATGAGTGAAGTGAGCCGTTCGTAGAAGCGGCCATTATACGTGTTTTTATAGTTCGGCCCCACGTAGTGTTCCGATATAATAGGATGCCGGATTTCCTGAATCAAAGCCCCGCCCTGCACACCGCCGGGGATCGGGATGTCGAGTATTTTCAATATAGTGGGCATGATATCGATCGTCTGGACAGGTTTATGGGTGTCAACATCCCAGTCGATGTTTCCAGGCGCGTGTATGATGTGCGGAACCCTGAGGACAGGTTCGTAGAGGCCGACACTGTGTCCGAAGAGTTTCTTCTCACCCAGGTATTCTCCGTGGTCGCTGGTTATAACTATGATACTCCGCTCATAGAGACCTTTGGACTTCAACCATACGAACAGCTCTCCCAGATTTTCATCCAGATATGCGATCTCGCCATCATACTGGGATTCCAGGTGATGTATCTGTTCTTCGGAAACTTCTTCATGGTTCTCACCGAACAGATGGATGTCTACATGGAATCTTTCTATCTTTCCGGGGAACATTCGTTGATATTCCGGGGGTGGGATATAGGGATCATGAGCATCCATATAGTTGATGAACATGAAGAATGGTGTATCACTGTGGATGTTGATCCACCTGAACACCTTATCATTGATGTCTTTCGCTATCCTGAAGGGGGAAAGGTAAGGCCTAACACGATTCTGGAGCAGGTTCGATTTCATGAGAATTGTATATGTCACCGGCTTGTACCTGAAGGGGGGACTGTTATAGAAGTAGTCGAAACCCTGATCGAGTCCGAATATACCAGAAACACAAGTGTGATTGGATACTACCGCAGCGGTCCGATAGCCTTGCTCGTGAAGGACCTCTGCGAGCGTCACCTCCTCATTTCCCAGAGGGAAGCTGAAGAAAGGGTTTATGCGTTCATCCTTCAGGAGAGAATCACCGATGGCTTTGTGCGCTCCATGAGAGATGGAATATCTCCCGGTAAAGATCGAAGCGTGACCGGGGACTGTCCAGTTTGCAGTGGAGTAGCAGTTTTCGAATTTCATAGAAGACTGGCTGAAATCATCCAGCTGCGGACTCGTCTTGCGGTTATAGCCATAGCAGGAGAGATGATCAGAGCGTACGGTATCTAATACGATAAGAATGACATTGGGGCGGTCTTTGCCCGGAAGTTTCCCGGGAACAGGGATCCTCCGGCTGCGGTGCTCGGCGAGGAACCAGTATGACGAAAATAGCAGAATGTAAAAAAGCATGTAACTGAAGAATATCTTGAGAGCGATGTATCTTGCTGAGCTTCGCCGGCTGAGAAACCTCTTCATGAGATCTGTGACCGGGAACGAAAGGAGAAAACAAGCGACGCTGGCTATAAACAAAGTAAAGATCTGGAATATGACATGGCTGTAAACGACCTCGTATGGTTTCTGGTAATGTATGCTCAAAAGGGCGACACAGAATGTAGTGAGTAGAAGCCCAAATATCAGTTTCATCCTCGGCAGGTCCGGCCATCGTGTCTGCATGCGTGAGATGAGTGAGAACAGAAACAGGCAGAGAAGCGCCCACAGGCAATCAATCAGTATGCTTGGGGTTTCCGATATCCTGCGGCCGAACATGAACAGATAATTTATGATTATTCCGCCCTGGATTATAATGATTAATAAGGGGATGAGCAGAAGCATACAGGACTCTTTCCTGGAATCAGAAAGAAGTATTCTACCGAGACTCCCTACGATTGGGGACATGATCCACGACAGTGTCCCCAGTAATGCTCCCATTGATGCTGAAATCAAAGCGGTGAGAATAATGACATCGCAAAAATACTGATCGTTCACAAGAAGGGCGACAGTCGATTCGACGGCAAAGAGTACGAGGCCACATAAAACTCCGAAAAACATGCCCATAAATATGCCGGAATAATCTGATCGAGTCTTCATCGGGCCTTCTGTCCAAAAGTTCTTTCCAGCATGACAGGTAGAATGTTAAAGCCACAGTCTGTACTTGTCAATTTATACCGGATGGGACTTATCAAAAAGAGCACGGGTAAGGCTAAAGTATCTATCAGCTTAGGAGGGATTTAAAATCGTGCTCTGGGCGTCAGGCAGATGAAATTATTACCTGTCAAGGAGGAAGTTTTTGACTTCCCTTAAATCGGGAGAGAGTAAGTTTCCTCGGGTTAGATGCCTCATGCCGGGGCAAGTCGTGGGAGTGGTAAATCCGGGGGGCTTTAGGCCGACAAATGAAAATTTCGGCACAGGAATTGCCATTTAAGATTGTGTTTGGAAAGAATGCTAAGATTAATCATAGGCTAAACTTGAAAAGACATGCGGTTTTTTTAACTTTTCATTGACTTGTGACTCTCTTGAAGGGAGTTATTAAGGGGAAGGTGAAGATGGTTCATTCGAGAATATTCCTATTTCACATTGCAGTTTGCGCTGTTCTGCTTACCTGTAAATGCGGGGGGAACCAGATCAATTCGCATCCATCTGATCCAACCGCAGTTTCAGGAAAATCCGCCCAGGATACGCTGATCGATCTGGAGGAGATGACATCCGAATACAAACTCGGATTCGGAGATCTCATCGAGATAAAGTTTTTCTACAATCCTGAACTCAATCAGGAACTCATAGTAAGGCCCGATGGGCGGATCACCCTGCCGAGGCTCGGTGATCTGTTCGTCGTAGGCCTTACACCTTCTGAAATAGATGAAATAATCACAGCGAAGTATTCCGAAATAATAAGAGATCCCGACATTACAGTTATTGTGAAATCCTTTGCGAGCCAGGTCGTATACGTCCTGGGAGAGGTAAACATGCCGGGAGGCTATGATCTTGTGGTGAACATGACTACCCTACAGTCGATAGCCCTTGCAGGTGGATTTACAAAGAATGCCAATCCGAAGAGCGTGATACTGATACGGTCAAAGGGCAAAGTTGCCGAAGCTGAACGGATAAACATGTCGAAGGTCATAGATTCGGGGAACCTAACTGGAGACCATGTGCTCAGACCCTTTGACGTGGTGTATGTACCGAACAGGTTTATCGACCGTGTGGACCTTTTCATGGAGAAGTATTTCGAGGGACTTCTTCCCCCATTCAACCTTTATTTGAGAGGATATGATTCCGTCTATCCCAGGCGTTCGATAAGAGTACGATGAGATGAGGTGACCCATATGCAAATGGAAGAATTCTCATTTAGCGAAGTCGTTGATATCCTGAAAAGAAACTCGAAATCAATCTACCGCTGGATCATTGGGATTACGATAGCCGGAGTGCTTGTGGCATATCTGTATCCACCGACATACGAGGCATCTTCAAAGGTGATCGTGAAAAGGGCGGGTCAGAACATCAGCCTTTCCGATCAGGCTTATGATCCGAACAACGTAAGGGTCACCATGGAGGATCAGATAAACACTGAGATGGAAATAATTCGAAGCCGGCCCGTTCTCGAGAGGGTGGCTGAAAGACTCGAGCTACAGCCCGGTAAAACGGCAGAGGCAACAAGCTCGTTTATCAGAACAGCAAAGGAAAAAGTCACTCAAGCATTCGGCGCAGTGTTGCGTTCTCTGGACCTGAGGCCGGAGGTTTCTGCGGTGGATGCCCTCTGTATAGAGCTTAACGACAACCTCACCCTCAATCCGATTCTCGACTCCTCAGTGATCGAGATAATCGCGTCTGCAGATTCGCCGGAGATAGCAGCTGCCCGTGCAAACTTGATCACTGAAGAGTATATGAAGTGGCATCTGGAAGTATACAGGGGTAAAGGTGCTTCTCAGTTTTACAATGAGCAGCTTGTTGAAACGAAGGCGAAGCTTGAGAGGCTTGAGGATGAGCTTGCAAGCTACAAGGAGAAGGAGGGGCTTGTTTCCATAGAAGAGACTAAGGCGAACCTGCTCGAGCAGCTCTCATTACTGAACACATCATTCAGTGAACTCGAGAAAGAGATTATCAGTGAGGAATCGAATCTCAGGATCATAAAAGCACAGGTGAAAGCGGATGGGGACAGACTCATTCCAACCCTTGAAATAGGGGAGATACCCTGGATACAGGAAGCCAGGAACAACCTGATGGAACTCGAACTGAAAAGGAACGAATTGGAGCAGAAATACACGATGACCCATCGGGAGCTATTAAACCTCGAGGGAGAAATCAAGCTCACTCGTGATTTTATCAGAAGCGAGGTTCAGAAGGTGATTGAATTGAAGGAGGTAGGCCTCAGGGGCCTTAAGACGGAGAGGAGTGCTCTTAAAAAGGTTATAGATGACATTCAGGCCCGGATCAACGAGCTGCCAAAAAAGGAGCTTATAATAAGAAGGTATGAGCGAGCCATAGACGATACAAAGGAGATATTCGGTAGCCTGTCCCTGAAGATGGAAGAATCCAATATTACAGAATCTTCCGACGAAAGAGTCGTGAACATAAAATTAATAAGCAAGGCGCATCCTCCCCCCGCCCCGGCCTTCCCCAACAAGATACTCACCATTTTCATTTCACCTTTTCTCGGTATGATATGCGGTATCACACTTGCTATTATAAAAGAGCTCGGGTCCAGGCGCTTGACCGAAGAGAAGGAAGGTGGAGAAGGGGTCGGTGTCCCGGTTGCTTCTGATCTTACCGAGCAGAGAAGCTGAGTTTTTATACTCGAAGCAGAAGATGGAGATTTTCTCATCCTCAGGTGAAGAGAATGCATGACACCTGTGCAGTATATCAGACAAGTGGAACAGGCAACTTCGAGATTAAGAAGATGACGGAAGAGGACAAAAACGATGTCCTGGAGCTCGTGAAGTCGGTTTGGGGAGAGGATCTCACAAGGAGCAAGATGATCCAGTGGGAGTGGCTCTACGGGAGGAACCCGAATAATCCTCCCGAAGGTCCGAGAGCCATGATAGTGAGGGACGCCGGGAAGGTTGTCGGCCTGTTCAGATGTATCCCTGCACCTTTGAAGATCGGGAATCGATATTTCATGAACGACTGGAACGTGGATCTTATGATCCATCCTGATTACAGAGGGAAGAGGCTCGCACTGGATCTTGCGCACGCTCTTCTCAGCGAGGGCGACGTGAATACGGGCCTTCCCCTCACAAACTCCCCCACTTACAGGATACTCACTAAACTGAATGGGCGGTTCATCGACGTGGCCCCATTCCATCAGATAATCCGGCCGATAAGGATGCACATATACGCCAAGTCAGTCCTAAAGCTACCCGGCATATATCATGTGTTCGCCGCAATGTTGAAACTCTACTATATCTTGATTGTTGACAGGAGGGGGCAGGAGCCGGATCGGACGCTAATTGTTGAGGAGATCGGCAGATTCGACAGCTCTTTCGAAGATTTCTGGGAGAAGGTACAGCAGGACTACCCTGTAATCATCAAGCGTGATCCACGGTATCTGAACTGGAAATTCATAGAGAGGCCAGACTGCAAATATACTGTTTTCAGGGCGGTGCGGGAGAGGGAGCTCGCAGGTTATGTGGTGGTGAGAAGCGATGAACGGTTCGGCGTCAGGACGGGTTTTATAGTTGACATCCTAACCCGGCGTGATGATGTGAGAGCGATCGATGCACTCCTCTCGAGAGCGATCCAGAAGCTGAGAGATGACGGAGCAGACCAGATCAGCGCCCAGGCCTTCTTTGTCGCCACATTCAAACGATCGTTCAGAAGAGCGGGTTTTATCAAGAAGCCGAGCAGGAGAGTGAGGAGGATCGTGCTTACCATAAACAACGATTCAGTGCCTAGAGATGTGCTTATTAATCCCAAAAACTGGTTCATAACCCGAAACTATGCTCATCAGGAGATGTAGAATGAAACCAATTTATCTAATCTGCCTCTTGACCTGCTCGGCCCTCATGACGGTCTGCAGCGTTTCCAATACGACGAGCTCCACTTCTGGATCCGAAGGGGACCAGGGTGTAGCCCCACTGAAAGTGGAAGGAAGGTATATGATAAACGAGGAGGGAAAGAGGGTGTGGCTTGTTGGGTTTCAGGTGCCCTGGATATTCCTTCGCGAAGGGAGGACGGTGGAGAAACACAGGGAATTCGTTCAAAAGATCGGGGAGCGGGTAACCGATTTCTACGATGCAGGATTCTCCAACTGGTTCACCGCTGAGGATGTGAAGCAAATAGCAGAGATGGGGGCAAACTGCATAAGGCTCACCACGGTCTTCTGGACCTATGAGGAAGAACCGTACAAATATTCGGATGCTTCTTTCAGAAGGCTCGATCGCGTCATCGAAGAATGTGGAAAGCGGGGAGTGTATGTTGTTCTCAGCTGCAACTCCGCTCCAGGCGGGCAGAATCCGGCGGGGCACGGGGGTGCTGGGGGAAGGAATGAGTACTGGATGGTGGATGAATACCAAAAGAGGTATGTCTCGATGTGGAAGGAGATCGCAGGGCATTATAAAAATTCTACCGCCATTGCCGGTTACGACGTACTAAACGAACCAGCGCCTCCAGATGACGCATCGCTCGCCAGGGCATACCGCGACATCGTGAATGCGATAAGATCCACTGGGGACAGACACATAATCTTTCTTCAATATCCCCTCAAGGCGGGTGCTGATGTGCCCATTATCGAGGGAGAGAACATCGCGTACTCATTCCACCTATATGCCCCGACCGAGTTCACGCATCAGAAGATGCCCGGGACGATATACCCGGGTAATGTAAGGGGAAGGAAGTTCAACCGGGACAACCTCGAGAGGCTTGTGAGGCGCAGGTATGCCGATAAAGCGCAGCGGAATGGGCTCTGTCTATGGGTCGGAGAGTTCGGAGCCGTCGATTCGGCCCCCGGAGACAGCGAACTCAGGTGGATAGAGGACTGCCTCATGATCTGGGAAAAACTGGAAATCGGATGGAGTTACTATATGTACAAGGGAGGAAAGCCTGGAAAATCATTCGCTGTTCATAAACCTCCAAAAGATCCGAACGATCTTCTGCCGATTGAATCCATAAAGGAGGGTAAAATCGATGAGACAGTGTTTGGAGTGTTGAAGACCGAGAATTTCATCACCAACGGACCGCTCGTTGATCTCCTGAAAAGATACATGGGAAAAAGATAGGAGGTAATCTGGTTCGGTAAGAACAAAACTCCGGAGAGCCGAATGAAAAAAGGCGCGAAGAGCGATGTCGAGCCAACGGTGCTTATGTTTCACAGCGTTGCGGATTATTTTGATCCGCTTCCATGGAAGCCGATAGTATGTTCTGTAGCTACATTCGATTCCTATCTCTCACATCTGAAGAAAGCGGGTTTCACGACTGTATCGCTATCCGACTACATCGGATTCTTAAACGGCGGCGAGTCGCTGCCACCCAAGCCCGTGGTTCTCACCTTCGATGACGGGTACATGGATAACTGGGTAAACGCTTTTCCTATACTAAAGAAATATGGATTCAAAGCGACTGTCTACGTTACGACCGATTTCATTGATCCAAGGGACATGGTGAGAAAGACACTGGAAGATTATTGGGAAGGTAAAACGGCCCTAGAAGACCTGGACTGGTACGGATATCTCTCGTGGAACGAGCTGAGAGTAATGGTCGACAGTGGTGTGTTCGAGGTAGGCTCTCATGCGGTGACTCACACATGGCATTTTTCCTCGCCTGAGATCGTGGATTTTCATCGTCCCGACGATCCTTACGTATGGTTTGAGTGGAACCGGGATCCGGCGAGGAAACCCTTCTGGATGATGGATGAGAGAGATGGGAGGTGGGGATCGCCTGTGTATAGCTTCGGCCCGGCACTTACCACGAGGATATACCGCCCGAGCCAGGAGATGGAGCAGGCTCTAACCGCTTATGTGAGGAAAGAGGGGGGAACATCCTTCTTCAACATGAAGGGCTGGAGGGAGAGATTGTTCAAATTCGCTCTTGACATCCGGAAAGATTTCGGTGATCAGGGTGATTATGAGGGTGAACAACAGTACTGGTCAAGAGCAAAAAACGAAGTCATCTCAAGCAAGAGGATATTGGAAGATGGCCTGGGAAGAAAGATAAACACACTCGCCTGGCCGAATGATGCTCACAACTCGAAACTCGTTGAATTCGCTTATGAAGAGGCTCATTATGAGTTGACATGCATGGTCGAGGATTGCGGCAATGAGGCGGGTGAATATCCATGGGTGAGCAGAACATACATCGGCGAGAAGTACGGTTCTTGGATGTGGAATAACCTCTGGTTCAGAGCGAAGATGGCTGCCACAGGCGATGATTTAACTGCCAGCCTGCTTAAGGCGGGTCTGAGGGGTAGAGATTGGGTTAAGAGCCTCTTCTGAATGGATGGTGGTTTGAAGGACTATGGTGAAGAACACATCGGCATCTCATACGTTAAATTGGAGCGGGTTGATTGAATCTCTGCTCCATGTGCTGGTCGGTGTAGTCCTCCTTATCACTTTTCTAAAGTTATCGAAGGCGACAGTGCTTGGGGGTGGTGCCGCCCTCGTCGTCATACTACTTGTTCTGAAGAGAGCTGAGTACGGACTGTACTGTGCAGCCGCCACTATTCCGCTGGGAATGGCCGGGCCGATAGATTCCCTTCACGGTACACTGACCATTACACGGCTTATTTTCTATCTAACAGCTGCCTCTTTTATCCTCAGATGTGCGGTGCGTCGAAAGGTGGAAGGGATACCCAGGGAGAAGAAGAATTCTGTACTCCTCATACTCGCCCTCGTGATACTCCTCTCTGCTTTCACCGGCCTAAATTTTGCTGAGTCGGTAACCGGAATTTTCCACTATTACAGTTGTTTTCTCATGTATATCATGGTCATTCTGCTGGTAAGAGATGAGATCACTTACAACAGAACCCTGCTCTTCGTGGTTTGCCCGCTCACCTTAGCCCTCATCCTTGGCATCCTGTCCTACAATTTGAATCTGGGGTTTGCAGCGCGTTTTTCCGTTTCGGAGGCAAGGCGATTGACTTCGACTGAATTTCTAGGTCCGAACTCATTCGCCCTGTTGATTGTTTCGATCTTTCCATTCGCTGTCAATTCATACATCCATGAACGAGAGAAGTCGAAGAGATTCCTGTATTTGCTTTGGGCAGGGCTCCTTTTCTACGGCACCCTTCTCACTTATTCCAGAGCCTCAACGGTCACATTGATCATCGTGTCACTTATCATCCTTGCCCGATCCTTCGATCGGCTCAGCCGGCGGGAGATAGCAGGGTTTGCTGTGGCAGGCATCCTTATCCTGCTGCTTCTTCCAGGGCTCGTGTTCCAGAGGGTGGAATCGCTTTCGAGGGGGGAGGATGATCCATCTCTCAGGTCACGGTTGTCATACCTGAAAGTCGGGTACGAGATATTCAAGGATCATCCTCTTCTGGGGGTGGGACCAAACAATTACAGGGTCGCATATGCAAGCCCTCAGTATAAGAGTGCGGGCTATCTGTCCGAATCGAATCTTGAGGTCGGTCGTGAGCGGGGGAGAGTTGGAAGAGCAGCTCATAACATGTACGCAGAATCCCTCAGCGAACTGGGCATTGTGGGATTCGCTCTGCTTCTCTATCTCTTCTATCTCGGCTGGAAGGATGTGAGGGCCGCCGAGCAGTTGTTCAGGAAGGCGAATGACGAGAAATCGTATCGGCTCACAAGCAGCCTGGAACTCGGATTCCTCGCCTTCCTATTAAATAGCTTTTTCCTCTCTTCCGGTTTCTTTCCCATCCTGTGGATTTTCCTCGGTCTGTCGAGTGCTTCTCTGGCCATTGCCAGGGGCAGGTAGTGAAAGGGGTAATGCGATGAACAGGACTCCTCCCCATCCTGTCTTTCAACTCACCCATGTCATGGATAGGGGTGGTGGGGCTGAGGAGGTCGTAGCGAATATCGTGAGGAGACTTGACAGAAGGCTTTACCGGCCGATCGTCGGGTGTCTCTGGTGGGGTGGAACCTATGCCGAAGAGCTCAGGGAGGAGGGGATTGAGGTTTTCACCGTCGGCCAGAAGGAGATAGGGAAATGGAAATCACTGAGAAAATTGGTTGCATTTCTTCGGCGAGAGAGAGTTGTCATCGTTCACACCCATATGTTCATGTCGAACACGTGGGGGAGGATGGCGGCACTTCTCGCAGGGGTACCTATCATCGTGGCCACGGAGCATCTTGTGAGGGAGTTTGTGAATCCAGTGAAACACTTCATCCCCGATCTTCTACTCTCCTGGGGCACCGACAGGATTACAACGGTGTCTGAGCGCGTCAGGCAGACTTACGTGAGAGGCAGCGGGATTCGAGGTGCGAAGATAGAGACGATATACAATGGGATAGATCTCGAGAAGTTCAATATAAGGGCTGGTGTTGAGGCGCTCCGCAATGAACTGTGTCTCGATGGGAACAGGCCTGTGATAGGCGTGGTAGCCAGGTTTGTTGAGCAGAAGGGGCACATTTATCTCCTCGAGGCTGCCAGGGAGGTGGTGAAGAAGTTCCCGAACGCCCGTTTTCTACTCCTGGGAGATGGGCCATTGAAAAACAAACTTATCCAGCTGGCGGAGGGATTCGGGATCCTTGATAATATAATTTTCGCCGGAATACGACATGATATGCCCGAGATATATCCGTTGATGGATATCTCCGTTCTCGCCTCGCTCGCCGAGGGATTCTCCATCACCGTCCTTGAGTCGATGGCCTCAGGGGTCCCGGTGGTTGTGACCGACGTCGGCGGGAATGGCGAGATCGTGATAGAGGGTGTGAATGGATATCTGGTCCCGCCGAAGGCACCGGCTGAACTCGCTGAGAAAATGATACTTCTCCTGAAGGATCCTGAGAAGAGGCGGAGGATGGGAAGGGCGGCGAGGCAAAGAGTGGTGGATGGAGGATTCACCGTTGTGAAGTTCGTGGAGAACATAGAGGCGCTCTATGGGAGGCTGCTCAGACAGAAGAGAATCACCTGACGTTAAGATAGCCTATATATTCGGGGGCTTCCCCTATTATTCTCAAACCTTCAATATGGAGGAGATACGGGGACTCATCGAGAAGGGGCTGGAAGTGCTCGTATTCTCCGTCATAAGGCCCCGCGGTTATCAGAGTATGATATCACATTCATCATTCAGGATGCTTGAGGATGCAATCATCTATTGCCCCTCTCCATTCTCATTAGGCTTCATGAAAAGCCAGGCATACTACCTCACTCGAAAGCCCCACCTCTACCTCTGGCTCTACATATATATCGCTCTGCGCCATGGAAGGAAGGTCATGACGATGCTCAAGACCTTACTATTCCTACCGGTGGCATTCCACTATGCCAGGCTTATTGAGGAGCATGGAGTGAGCCTGGTTCACGCAGGGATGTCGCGATACGCCGCAACTTATGCGCTGATAATCTCCCGGATCACCGGGCTTCCCTTCAGTTTCACAATGCACGGGCCGAAATCTTTCTTGCGGGGGGCGATGCATCGCGAGAAAATGAAACGTGCACGGTTCGTGACAACCATATCAGAATTCAACCGGAATCTGTTAGGGGAATACACCGATGGGGCCGGACTGGAAAAGATCCATGTGATACGAGTTGGAATAGACATCGATAAGTTCCCTTTCAGACATCCATCCGGAAAAACAAACGGCTTGTCCGTACTTTCCGTCGCCAGGCTGGACATGGACAAGGGTCTCGACTACTTGATAAGGGCGGTAGCCGGTCTGCAGGGAAAGATTGAAGGGCTTTCACTAACACTGGTGGGAGATGGTCCGGCGAGGGGTTATCTTGAGCAGCTGACTGGTGAGCTCGGAGTGAGGTCGAAAGTACATTTCGCAGGGGCACTTGAACATGATGAAGTGGTGAAGGAATACCGGAAAGCCGACGCATTCGTTCTTCCCAGCTTCTGGGAAGGGATTCCTGTTGTTTTGATAGAGGCAATGGCCTCGGGAGTCCCTGTAGTGGCTACCAGAATAACAGGAATCCCCGAGCTCATCTCCGACGGTCAGAACGGGATACTCGTCAGGGCGGGAGAGAGCGAGGCACTGGCCAGTGCTCTTCTTACACTCTATGAGAATCCCTCGCTCAGGGAGAGGTTCTCGCTGAGCTCGAGGAAGAAAGTGGAAGAAGAGTACAGTGTCACAAAGAGGACCGAGAAGCTGTATGCGCTTTTTACAACCTGCGGCAGGAGGGAGTGAGACAGTCGATGAACGAGGGATTACAACCGCTGTTACTCGAGACCATTTTCTGGATTCTTGTAGCATTCGTTCTTTACACATACTTCGGATACCCCCTGCTGGTGTTTTCACTGTCCAGGTTCCGGAGATCGAAAGATCGAGGTGGAGAGGGGTATGTAACGGGGGTCACCATACTTGTGCCGGCATTCAACGAAGAGAGTGTAATAGAGAGAAAGATACAGAGTTGCCTGGATCTCGATTACCCTGAGGCTCTCTTGAGGGTGCTGGTTGTCTCGGACGGCTCCACCGATCGTACAGTCGAAATCGCAAGGAAGTATGAAGGCGAACGCGTGAAGGTGATCGACTACCCCGAGAACAGGGGAAAGAACGAGGCCCTGAACAGCGCTATGAAACAGGTCAAAAGCGAGATCAGCGTTATCTCTGACGCGAGTGTCCTCCTCGAGAGGGATTCGTTGAAAATCCTTATAAGAAATTTCGCTGACGGGGGAATCGGTGGTGTCTGGGGAAAGAAGATTTATAGGAATGTCTCGCAAACGGCCGGTGGTGAAGGAGAGGCTGCTTACCTCAGTTATGGTAATTTCGTCAAAAGGTGTGAGTCGAGGCTCGGAAGCATAGTTTCCGCAGAAGGTTCGCTGTTCGCATATCGCACCGAACTTTATGAGGAGCTTCCCTCCGGGGTGGCAGATGATTTCCTGCTCTCGACTGTGATCGTCAGGAAGGGCTTCAGGATAGAGTATGAGGATAAAGCTCGTTCATATGAAGAAACCACGCCTACAAACAAAGGCGAGTTCAGGAGGAAATCCCGGATCATCCAGCAGGCTGTGAAAGGAATTTACCTTTCGAGGGATCTCCTGAACCCGATCCGGGCCGGCTTCTACTCCATACAGCTACTCACGGTCAAGGTCTTCCGGAGGCTTGTTTCTGTGGCACTGCCACCCATCATCGTTCTTATCATTGCGCTTTCGGGCACTTCCCCATTTTATGCCATTCTGTTCTATGCCGTCCTTCTTTTCTTACTGCTCGCTTTCGCGGGGAGTATACTCCCACCTCGCAAGAGTAGTTCCCGGCTCTTCTCAATCCCTTTCTACATCTGTCTCGTCAATCTGGCTGCAATCCACGGTTTCATAGGTTTTCTCAGGGGCAGGGACGTAGCGCGATGGAAACCGACCGAAAGGATGTAGCATGAAGGATAATGAACACAAGAGTCTGAGACGGAAAATCAAGGGCAAGGGATTGGGCCCTCTGTTGAGACAGGCAATCTCGGTTCTGAAATCGAAAGTATACCTTCACCTGAAACTATACGTGATCATCCATGACCTCGGGGGACAGATACCTGAATTCAATCCTCCGCAAGGATACATCTTAAAGGAATTGAGCAGGGATGAGATGGATATGCTTCTTCCGCTCGTGAGCGGAAGCAGGGTCAGGAAGTACAGGAACCGGATTGATCAAGGTATGCACTGCTTTGCAATGATGCGAAACGGCACGGTGACGAATTTCTTATGGTGCTCAACATCAGATGTGGTGGATGATATTCTTGGCATTCGAATACCTGTCGGAGGTGGTGAAGCTTATTCTTTCGATACGGTGACCAGACCAGAATTCAGGCACAGGGGCCTTTTCTTCTGCCTTCTCATATACCATCTCCATGTGTTGAAATCGATGGGTATGCTCCGGGGTATCGCAGTACACAACGCTCAAGACATGCTGAAAGTTTATCCGAGATACAAGAAAGCCGGCATACCTGTTCAAATAATCAAGGTCATACGTTTCAGGAGATTATTACTCTGGACGAATGAGCACTGGGAAACCTTCGACGGCCATCTCGTCCTCAAATAGGATGACGGAGTTGGAGACACGCACATGAGGGGATCTAAAAACAGTGAAAATGGCATGAGACAGTGGCTAGGTTGGTCTGCTTTTGTCGGTTTTACAGGCCTGGGTCTCATAGTCGGTTCTTCCGTATATTATCTCACGGTCAAGCTAAATCCTCACCTAGCCCGGGGCTTTGCAAATCCATTCATTCTCTACCTATACTCGACTCTGTTTTATGGTATAATCGGTTCCGCCGTCGGTTTGCTTCTGGGTCTATTGTTCTGGAAATTCGTCTCCGGCACCGGCTCAATTAGGAGGGTCAGGTTGCTCAAAGGAGTGATTATGGCGCTCCTTGTTTTAGGCCCTATCGGATGGACGGTTTCTACTTCGCAAGTCTCCCTATCTCTTTACACATTGAAGGGGAAATTACTGCACATGTCAGGCTTGTGGACATCCATCTGCGTGATCGCTGTGTTGATGCTTCTCATTATTTTCGGATACGCCATAGTGGGTCAACTTTCGAAGATTCCGCGACCACCGCGGCTGCTTCTTGCGATATACCCGCTCACCTTTCTTCTGACCCTTGCCTTCATCAAGGGATTCTACGACGGTTCACTAAGAGGTACGCTCAGAGCAGCTGATGTGGATTACGGCATCCGTGGTAGCGGAATAAAGTTTATAATTATAGGCCTCGACTGTGCCGATTGGGATGTGATAGACCCTCTGGCGAAAGAAGGAAAACTTCCCGCCTTGTCAAGACTCAGAGAGGAGGGGGTTTCCGCTGACCTTAGAACTATGATCCCCACGCTCTCCCCAAGCCTCTGGACCAGTATCTCGACTGGTATGAGCCCTGAGAAACATGGAGTCAGAAACTTCTATATCACGTCCTTGCCGTTTACGACTGTTCCAATAAGGCTTTTTCCGGGAGGGTTCGGGCTCAACTTCAGGATCATACCGTTTTTAAACAACAGCGGCTTGGCACCTGGACTGATCAGGATGAATACGAGTAACATGAAAGGTAGTCCCGACATCTGGAATATCTTCAGCAGATTCAACCAAAGAGTGGGCGTAATCGATTACATGATCACCTGGCCGGCCGAGGAGATAAACGGCTTCATGGTGTCGGATCTGCTGCTCAGATACGTGCATGAATTTGGGCTCGAAGGTATCGATGACGCAAAGGGGCTGTTTTACCCGCAGGAGCTAGCCGTCGATTTGAGGGAGATCCTCGAAGGCATCGTTCCAGGGAGGATTAATCTGGATCACATCAGGGGCAAGCTCGTGTCGGGCAATTGTGAATTGAGCGAGCAGGATCCTTATGTGAAACTGTTGACCAAGAAACTCTGGAGAGACGAATCCCTCTGGGCTCTATGCAGGGAGCTATACCATAGGTATGAGCCCGATCTCCTTGTGAACTACACCTCGGCAATAGATGGAACGAACCATGTCTTCGGGAAATTCATCTACACCGGCGAGGGAGCGGGAACGCAGTGGGAATGCTTCAATGAAGTGCTCAGCCGGTGGTACCAGTACGAAGATGCCAGGATTCTGGAGCTTATGGAAATGGCCGATGATAGTACATGTATCATTGTCCTTTCGGATCATGGATGGGACGAAGAAAAGGGTCATCATGAAAACGGTCCGGAAGGAATTCTCATCATGTGGGGGGCAGGAGTGAAGAAGGGTGTCAGGCTGGAAAGTGCCGGGCTAATGGACGTGGTACCTACAGTATTGTCGCTTGCAGGATATCCCGTGGCACGGGATATGGAGGGAGAGATTCTTGAGGAGGCTATACGGGAAGAGATCCTCGAACAGTTCCCTCCATGTTACGTGCAATCCTATGCGGAGGAAGAGGTCGGGCAGCGACAGCCCGTCCGTATGGACCCTGTTATCGACAGGCAGATACGTGAGGAACTCGAAGCCCTCGGCTACATCAAGTGAAACCCATCACTGCCTTCTTGTAATGATCCCCAAAAGTCAAGGCTGATTCTTTGTGCACTTTCCCCAGAAATTTGAAATTTCTTTCTGTAACTGTTCGAATAAGTGGAAGTTAGAGTTCAGCTTAACTGGAACTTAGAGTTGTTTCGTTGAATTCTTTTCCTTCAAAGACATCCTGTAACATATGAGCTCCTTTCAGTCTCCTC
>JBHIFB010000002.1:0-86282 GCA_046760905.1 Candidatus Glassiibacteriota bacterium
AGGATGATGTCGAGGAAGTGGTCAACGGTCTTGAATGCGGTGTGGTGCTTGAAGATTGGAACGATATAGCCGAGGGCGATGTGATCGAGGCTTTCAAGATAGAGCGTGAGAGAAGAAGGTTGTCCTGAACACTGTCGAGAAAGATGATTATTGGCATACTCACACTCGATTTCCATCTTCCGATGTGTCACTCGCTGAAGTCAAAGAGATTCGTGATCAAGAGCTTGAAGGACAGACTCGCCAACAAGTTCAATGTCGCAGTCGCCGAAGTCGATTACATTGATGTCTGGCAGAGGACTCAGCTGGCGATAGTCACGGTGTCGAGAGAAAAACGACGTGCAAACGAAATCCTCTCAAAAGTGGTTAACATAGCCGGTCGAGAGAGCGAGGCAATGCTCACGAAGACCGATATGCAATTTCTGTGAGACGACCTTATCCACGATCGAAAAGAGTGTCGGAGCTTTTGCTCGAAGAGATCAGTTGGCTCATAAAACGTGAATTGAAGGATCCCAGGATTGGTTTCGTGACCCTTACCCGTGTCGATGTATCCAAGGACCTTCGACATGCGAAGGTATTCGTGAGTATCATGGGCGAAGAGGAGGAACGAAATAGCTCAATTCAGGGGTTGAAAAGCGCGGTTGGATTTATCAAGATGAGGCTGGGAAAAAAGTTACGGTTGAAAAACTTACCGGATATCGATTTCTTGCTGGATACCTCCCTTGATAAGGTTAAGAGGATCGATAAACTCATAAAGGATCTGAAAAAGGGCAATTGAACCCGAAACGTCCCAGGATGGAGAGCGGTTTCCTGCTCATAGATAAACCGAGCGGCATGACCTCGAGGAAAGTACTCGATCTCATGATGCGTTCCGGAAGGTATGTGGGAAAGGCTGGCCACGCAGGTACACTAGATCCGCTCGCCACTGGTCTGCTGATACTGTGTTTCGGTAGAGCCACAAGGCTTGCTCAGTATTTGATCGAGGAGGATAAAAGATACTTTACATCATTTCATCTTGGAGAGGAAACTGATACCTGCGACAGGGAGGGTCAGATCGTCCGGGAAACGGATGATGAGGAAGTGGCTCGTATCTCTGAAATGGAGATAAAGCGAGTCCTTAAAAACTTCACCGGCACAATCGAACAGGTACCACCCAGATACTCAGCAAGGAAAGTCAGCGGGCGTCGATCGTATGAGCTCGCACGAGAGGGAAGAGATGTAGATCTCCGGGCGAGCACTGTCGCAGTGAAAGAGATGAAACTCATCTCATGGGAACCGCCTATTTTGTCACTCTCAGTACTCTGTTCGACAGGGACCTATGTCCGCGCTCTTGCGAGAGATATCGGCAGGAGGCTTGGAGTCGGCGCACACGTGAGCTCATTACAGCGCACGGCTGTTGGTCCCCTGACCATCGGTGAGGCCATCCCCCTAGAGGATGCTATTAAGAGAGCAGGAGAAGAGGAATTTGAAAACATGTTGCTGCCCATCGAGCTTCCTCTTAGAAACTGGTCCAGGGTGAAAATTGATGACTCATCGAAATACAAATTGATTAATGGTTCGATGGTCGTCATCAGCGAAAGTTACGTTGATGGCGCAATCAAACTACCACAGGCTTTTCCATGCAGAGTTGGCATATGGGAGGTAGATGGGGATTTCATAGGAGTGGGGCGGCTCGAACCGGCAGGTTCCAGGTCATATCTCCTGTATCCTGAAAAGGTGATAACAGCTCCCAAGGCGCATGGATAGTCGAATGAGGTTAAAAAGGTTAGTATGTCTAGAGGTAATGCAATAACGGTTGGCACATTTGATGGTGTCCACCTGGGGCATCGGAAGGTCCTAGACAGGCTTATCAGCATTGCAAGAGAAAAGAGCCTGAAAAGTGTTCTCGTTACCTTCGATCCTCATCCGGTGAAGGTTGTGAACCCTGACATGGCTCCAAAATTGCTTACGACGACCCGTGAAAAGCTCGACGCACTTTCAGATTTTGACCTCGATAGAGTCGAGGTTATCGACTTCGATCTAGAATTCTCGAAGATGTCTGCGGAGGGCTTTATAAGGGATTTCCTATACGATGAGATGGAGATGAAGGAATACATCATAGGGTACAACCACGGATTCGGCAGAGGGAGGGAGGGAAGTGTCGAACTGGCACGGCGTCTGTCGAAAGAGCTCGGTTTCGGATTCACCGTGATAGAGCCTTTCCTGATAGAGGGCGGGAAGGTCTCTAGCTCTCTTATCCGAAAGGCGGTGTCCCTGGGGAATGTAGGGTGGGCCTCAAGAGCACTGGGAAGATTCTATTCGTTCAGCGGAAAGATCACCGAGGGACAGGGACGTGGCCGCGGTCTTGGGTATCCGACAGTGAATCTCGTGATCGATGCCCCTGAGAAGCTGATTCCCTCATGGGGCATCTATGCGGTACTCGTCGGGAATAAAGGTGAGGAGGCAGGTGGCATGATGCACATAGGACCAAGGCCGACGTTCCAGGAGGACTGGGAAACGATCGAGATTCATATCTTTGATTTCGAGGGGAAGGTCACATGTGATACTCTGACTGTCCGTGTGATTGACAGGATCAGGGATATTATAACATTCGGAACTGCCGAGGAATTAAGGAAGCAGCTTATGAATGACGAGAAGAAAGGAAGGAAACTAATTGAGTCATGCAAACAGGAGGTTCATTGAATATGAGCTTGACAAAGGAGAAGAAACAGGAAGTCATAGATGAATTCAAGATTCACGAGAAGGATTCGGGTTCCACCGAGGTGCAGATAGCCCTGCTTACAGCACGAATCGAGCATCTCCGGGGACACTTCGAGGCTCATAAGAAAGATCATCACTCGAGGAGAGGATTGTTGAAGATGGTCGGGCAGAGACGAAGACTGCTCAACTATCTGAGGGAGAAAGACATGACTGCGTACCGGAGTATCGTGAAAAAGCTCAACCTGAGGAAATGATCATATAACTGGGTTTATGCTTAATCGCAGCAGGTACGTGTGGAGGAGTTTAGAATGGTATCAAGTGTTGAGATGGCGATCGGGGGCGCGACTTTATCGATCGAGTCTGGTAGGGTTGCAAAACAGGCTGATGGTGCGGTTATCATAAAATACGGTGAAACCGTTCTACTGGTCACCGTGGTCGCTTCAAAGGAACCTGATTTTACGCGGGGATTCTTCCCGCTGTTCGTCGATTACAGGGAGAAGTTCTATGCCTCAGGGAAGATTCCCGGGGGATTCTTCAAGAGGGAGGGAAGGCCGAGTGAGAAGGAAGTACTCAATGCGAGGCTCGTCGATCGTCCCATCCGTCCATTCTTTCCCAAAGGTTACCTGCACGAGGTGCAGCTCATGGTGATGGTATTATCCTACGATCAGGAGAATGACCCTGACATTTTGGGTATCATAGGCGCCTCCGCTGCACTCGGGATAAGCGGTATACCCTTCGACGAAAGGATCGGTGCAGTGAAAGTCGGGAGGATTGGTGGAAAATTCATTATAAATCCTGCTTCTTCTCAGCTCGAAGAGAGCGATATCGATATCACAGTCGCCGGGACCGACTCTTCCATCGTGATGGTGGAGGGCGGTGCCAACGAGCTGCCCGAGATTGAGCTCCTCGAAGCATTCAAGCTGGCACATGAGGAGATAAGGAAGATCATATCTCTTCAGAAAGAGCTCGTGGAGAAATGTGGCAAGCCCAGGAAAGAATACAATGTCCTTGAAATCGATGACGGCTTGAAGGCCGAGCTGCAATCTACCGCGCCAAAGAAGGTGATAGAAGCACTCGCCATACCGGAGAAAGAGCAGAGAGTTGAAGCGCTCAAGCACCTCAGGGATGAATTCATCACGAAGTACAGCGAGGACTATCCCGATTCTGAAATTGCCATCTCGTGGATACTGGAGGATATCGAGAAGAGAGAGATGAGGAAGATGATCTTGGAGGAGGGCAAGCGGCTCGACGGCCGCGGCCTGGATGAGATACGTGAGATAAAATGTGATATCGGATACCTGCCAAGAACACACGGATCTGCACTTTTTACAAGAGGCCAGACCCAGGCTCTCGTCGTTGTGACTCTCGGAACGAGCTCCGATGAGCAGATGATCGATGACCTCGAGGGCATCTCTCACAAATCCTACATGCTGCATTACAACTTTCCACCGTTCAGCGTCGGTGAAGTTGGTATGATAAGGGGGCCCGGGAGGAGGGAAATCGGACACGGGAATCTCGCCGAGCGTGCCCTCAAATCTGTCATACCGGATGAGATGGAGTTCCCCTATACGGTGAGAATTGTGTCGGACATTCTGGAATCCAACGGTTCATCTTCAATGGCAACTGTCTGTGGAGGATCTCTGTCACTGATGGATGCAGGAGTACCTGTGAAGGATTCGATTGCCGGCATCGCTATGGGCCTGGTGAAGGACGGCGAGCAGTACAGGATACTTACGGACATCCTCGGGATCGAAGACCATCTTGGAGATATGGATTTCAAGGTGGCGGGAACAAAGAAGGGCGTCACCGCCATACAGATGGACATGAAGACCCAGGGAATCGATTTTCACATCCTCGAGGAAGCCCTGGCCAAAGCCAAGGAAGCAAGGATTCACATTCTTGATGTAATGAATAGTTGCATATCTAAACCGAGGCCGAATCTTTCCCCGTATGCCCCACGGATCATCACGATCACGGTTGATAGGGATAAAATAAGGGATGTCATAGGGCCGGGCGGCAAGATTATCAGGAAAATTATTGAGGAGACCGGTGCGAAGGTGGATATCGAAGACGACGGTGTGATCACCATCGCCTCAGTTGATCAGCATGCCGGTGAGCTTGCGCTAGAGAGAATTAAGGAAATCGCGGTGGGGCCTGAAGTCGGTAAGACTTACTGGTCAACGGTGAAGAGCATCACTAACTTTGGTGCCTTCGTCGAGTTCCTCCCAGGGAAGGAGGGTCTCGTGCATATTTCCGAGCTGGCCGAGGGCAGGGTGAGACGGGTGGAGGATCTGGTCCGTGTGGGCGACAGGATCAGAGTGAAGCTGATCGGCATAGACAATCTTGGTCGCGTGAAATTGAGTCGCAAGGCTGCGCTCATGGAAGAGAAACAGGAGAACTCCAAACCGAGAGAGGACCATGATAATCGGCGTCCCAAAAGAAATCAAAAGCGATGAGAATCGTGTAGCGCTTGTGCCGGCTGGCGTGAGTCAGCTGGCAGGTTCCGGGCATCAGATTCTCGTTCAGCGTTCGGCGGGGTTGGGAAGTGGTTTTTCCGATCAGGACTACGAGAAGGCAGGAGCCCAAATCGTTCGTACTGCGAGGGAGGTGTACGATCGTGCCGAGATGATCGTCAAGGTGAAGGAACCTCTTCCACGTGAGTTTCCCCTCGTCAAGAAAGAGCAAGTACTTTTTACCTACTTCCACTTCGCCGCAGACGAGAAGCTCACAAGAGGGATGATGAAGTCGGGAGCGGTATGCATCGCCTATGAAACTATTCAAAACGAAGATGGCGGCCTTCCTCTCCTTATCCCGATGAGTGAAGTGGCCGGGAGGATGGCAATTCAGGAAGGCGCAAAATATCTTGAAAAGGTGATGGGCGGAAAGGGTGTCTTACTCGGGGGTGTACCCGGCGTGCTGCCTGCAACAGTCACAATCCTCGGTGGCGGAGTGGTAGGAACTAATGCCGCCAAGATTGCATCCGGCATGGGTGCAAGAGTTATCGTGCTAGATGTGAATCTTGATAGACTGAGATATCTAGAGGATGTACTGCCGAAGAATGTGTTTATGATGTATTCGAATCGGCACAACATTCTTGCATGCTTACCGGAGACCGACCTGCTCATCGGCGCAGTGCTTTTACCCGGGGCAAAGGCTCCCAAGCTGGTTGTCAGGGAGGATCTTTCACATATGAAGGAGGGTTCCGTCATCGTGGATGTTGCGGTGGACCAGGGAGGCTGTATAGAAACCGTGAAACCTACAACTCACTCGAAGCCAACATACACTATAGATGGGGTGATACATTACTGCGTTGCGAATATGCCCGGTTCGGTTCCCCACACCAGCACTCTAGCTCTAACTAATGCAACATTTCCCTATGCGAAAAAGATTGCCGATCATGGCTGGAAGGAAGCCTGCAGCAGTGATGGCTCATTCGCACTTGGGCTGAACATAATAAAAGGTAAAATCACCCATCCAGGAGTGGCACAGGCTTTCGGGTTACCATACACAAGCTACAAGAAGCTGCTTTGACAGACAACCTGCATGACGCTCAGGGGGTCAGTCATCGAGGGGATTCATCCATTCATGTGATGAGCTTAATGATGGACCGGTTATCATGCGCATTTCCGTCGCAAATCTGAAAGGGGGAACGGGGAAAACCACAACTGCTGTCAACCTCTCTGCCTGCCTTGCGCTTGAGGGCCATAAGATTCTTCTCGTTGACATGGACCCCCAGGCAGATGCGACCATCTACACAGGGTTTGACCCACTATCCCTTGGCAATAACCTCACCGGAGTCCTATTTCATGAAAACAGGATCGAAGATATAATAGTGAGCACGAATACGCCAAACCTCGACATCGCGCCGGCAGCCATTGAGATGTCGAATGCGGATCTTGTCCTTGCTGCTGTGAGGGGGAGAGAGAAAATACTGGCAAAGAGTCTTCGGAATATCGAAGACAACTATGACTACATATTTATCGACACTCCACCCAGCATGAGTCTCCTTCTCGTGAACTCCTTGATGGCCTCGGAACAGATCATAATACCGACCATTCCCTCGTACCTGTCCATTCGAGGCCTCAAGGAGTTGACAACGGTTCTCAGCACCATTAAGAATAGGATGTACCACGATATCTCGGTGCTTGGGATTCTTCTCACCTTCGTTGATTCGAAGGCGAGGGCCATCCAGGACGTTGTAGAGAGGCTCAGGGAAAAATTCGGAATAAGGGTCTTCGATACCGTGATAAGAAGAAGTGTCGGACTCATAGAATGCCCTTCTTTCGGACAGACGATCTTCGAGTACGACAATGCGAGCCTGGGAGCCAGATGTTACAGGGAGCTGAGCGCCGAGATACGGCAGAAGACAGGGGATGAGAAACTGTCTGCGAAAAAGCGGTAGGTCTGGGGGGAGATTCATCTCATGGATGACACGAAAAGAAGAAACGAGGCACTCATTGTCGTTGATATGCTCAACGACTTCGTTCTCGAAGGGGCACCTCTTGAAGTGAATGGGGCCCGGGAGATCATTCCTGCCGTAAGAAAACGCATAGCGAAAGCACGGAAAAGCGAAATTCCGGTGATATACCTTTGTGATAATCACTCGGAAGATGACCCGGAATTCAGAGTGTGGCCACGCCATGCTGTGACCGGAAGCGAAGGGAGCAAGGTCGTCCAAGAACTCGCACCCGCACCATCGGACAGGGTAGTGAAGAAAACCACATACTCTGGATTTCATCAGACCGATCTCGACCTTGTATTGAAGGAGCTCGGCATCGAAAGACTCACGATAACGGGAGTCTGCACCAGCATCTGTGTTCTTTACACTGCCGTGGATGCCCTGATGAGAGGATATGAGGTTGATGTGCCCGAGGATTCAGTGGCCGGCTTGTCTCACGAAGATCACGCTTTTGCACTCAGGCAGGTCAAAGAGGTGCTCATACCGAGAAAGTATAAATAAAGGTTGAACTACCCATGGGCTCTCCAGAAGATTCCGGCTTGCATTTTGCCAGTGAGGAGGAGATCCGCCAGGGGAAGGTTGCCGATGTGTATTTCCTGAGGACGAGGGAGATCCTCAACGCTCTCGGCATCAGAAAAAAGGTGAAAGTCGAGCTAACCGCCAAATCCTTCCCGCGTGATTGGCAGTGGGGGCTCTTCGCCGGCCTCGGGGAAGTCGTATCTCTTCTGAGTGGGATGGACGTCGATCTATGGGCGATGGACGAAGGGAGTGTCTTCTACCGGGAAGAGCCTTTCCTTGTGATAGAAGGCGATTACATCGAGTTCGGCATATTCGAAACTTCAATCCTCGGCCTTGTCTGCCAAGCTTCCGGAATCGCAACCGTATCCGCACGTTATAGGATGGCTGCCGGGAATAAGACGATAATAAGCTTCGGGGCACGGCGCATGCACCCTGTTATAGCGCCAATGATCGAACGGTACGCCTATGTCGGGGGGTGTGATGGAGTTGCGGTAGTAAAGAGTGCGGAAGCTCTTGATATCGAGCCGGTGGGCACAATGCCCCATGCACTCGTGCTCACCATCGGGGATCTGGATGGAGCACTGAAGGCATTCGACAAGGTAGTCGATCCATCAATTCCTCGAATCGCTCTCATAGATACTTTCGGCGATGAAAAGTTCGAGGCCATAAAAGCATGTGAGATTCTCGGCAAATCTCTCTATGCCGTGAGGCTCGATACCCCCTCTTCGAGGAGAGGTAACTTCGCCAGGATCATCGAGGAGGTGAGGTGGGAACTCGATCTGAGGGGGTTTGAGAACGTGAAGATCCTCGTAAGCGGCGGTATCAATGAAGCCACGGTGCGGGAGTTGAACGATATTGTGGATGGCTACGGCATCGGGACCAGCATCTCGAATGCACCGGTCATCGATTGCGCTATGGATATCGTGGAGGTGGATGGTGTCCCGCTCGCGAAGAGGGGAAAGAAGTCTGGAGCGAAGGCTGTATATCGGTGTGAAGACCATCTCCATTCTCTCATCCTTCCTGATAGAAACATTCC
Organism: Candidatus Glassiibacteriota bacterium; assembly: GCA_046760905.1. Lineage (GTDB taxonomy): Bacteria > Gemmatimonadota > CAZMKB01 > CAZMKB01 > CAZMKB01 > JBHIFB01. The sequence goes on from JBHIFB010000002.1 coordinate 8,712, forward strand.
ACCGGCCCTGTGTAGCTGCGGGAGTCCCCTCAAGCCTGCACTGAGTAAGATACTCACCGGTGGTAAACTTGAGGCAGAATTACCCCGGCCAAAGAGTATCAGAGAGCACGTCCTCCACCAGCTCACAAAGCTTTGAGATTTAAGAACTGACATCATTGACAAGGGCCGAAGCCGGTCGTTAGATTTCGGATTGATATATACGAAGCTCTCGGCATTCGACGTGAGGGGGGAGGCAGGTGAGGGTGCTGATTGATGGGGAGCTTTCACCGGGGAGGTATCGGGTCGTATGGGATGGGAAAAGCGATGAGGGCCGGGAAGTCTCCTCAAGAATCTATTTCTACAGGATCGTCTCAGGCCCGTATTAATCGACACGAAAATGCTATTTTTGAAATAGGTGTAATGAATTAATTCGAAGGGAGATCGTAATTTTTTAACAGAAGAATAGGATTGCCTCAATTCTGCCGCATCTCTGGCAGAAAATTTGCACATCTTTTAAAAAGAGTGTATACTTTCTCTTGAAAAGAAGCTTGATTTATTATACTATTATATTAACGCTAGCCACAAGAAAAAGAAAACTGTTTAGAGGGCAGCGAAAATAATGGTTTTCTCGATTTTCAAATCAAAAAGGTTACTATCTTGTGAAATCGCCATAGATCTTGGAACCGCGAACACTCTTGCATACATTGGCGGGAGAGGTATAGTACTCAATGAGCCTTCTGTAGTGGCGATTGAGAAGGGAACCAGGAAAGTCATGGCGGTGGGACGCGAAGCGAAGAAGATGCTGGGCAAGACTCCTGGCGACGTGATTGCGATAAGGCCGCTCAAGGATGGAGTGATCGCGGACTTCGAGATAACCGAGAAAATGCTCGGTACTTTCATCAGAACGGTGCTGAAAGACAGGTTTCTGCCTCTGAGGCCGAAGCTCATAATTTGTGTTCCTTCAGGGATAACCGAGGTCGAAAAACGGGCGGTTAGGGATTCGGCAGAATCGGCAGGAGCCAAAGAGGTTTATCTCGTTGCAGAACCAATGGCTGCGGCGATAGGCGTAGGTTTGCCAGTCGATACACCGTGCGGTAACATGGTCATAGATATTGGTGGCGGTACAACTGAGATAGCAGTCATCGCTCTCTCCGGGATCGTCAGTAACACCTCGATACGCGAGGGTGGAGATGAGATGGACGAGGCTATCATCCAGTTCTTGCGTAAGAACTATAATCTGCTGATCGGTGAGCAATCCGCGGAACAGATTAAGATTAACGTCGGCTCAGCCTGCCCATTTGGTGATGAAAGGGAGATGGAGGTGAAGGGCAGGGATATAATAACTGGTATTCCTAAGACGGTAATGGCACACTCGAGCGAGATCAGAGAAGCGATACAGGAACCGATCACCTCTATCGTGAATGCGGTTCGGACTGCACTTGAAAAAACCCCACCGGAACTCGCATCGGATATCGTAGAGAGGGGCATAATCATGACCGGCGGAGGGGCTCAACTCAAAGGACTTGACCTGCTTCTACGGGAAGAGACCAACCTGTCCATCCACGTTGATGAAGAACCCCTGACATGTGTAGTGAGAGGTACCGGAAAAATCCTCGATGATCCCGACAGATATTCATCTGTGCTGATGGACAGCACGATGGATTGAGGGAGGTGCCCGGAGGATTCCGATGGCCCGGCTTCTCTCCCTGATCAGGTATTACAACGAGCTATCCATCTTCCTCCTGTTTTTTATCATCTGCCTTCTGCTCATTGCCATCCCCTCAAGGTTCAAATTGGATCATATAAAGAGATTTAACAGGTATATCTTGAGCCCCGTTCAGATGACGACGGTTTATCTGGCATCAATCCATGATATGGAGGAGCAAATCGATTCCTTGCGGTCGGAAAATGCCCGTCTCGCTCTGGAGTTGAGCAAGTCCCGAGACCTTCGGCGCGAAAACGATAGGCTTAAAAAGCTCCTTGAGTTCATCGAGGAAAGTGGAGTTGGGTTTCTCCCGGCACGGATCGTTTCCATATCGCTGAATGAGCCGCTTACGACGGTTCTTATCGATAAGGGTAGCGCTGATGGGATTTCGCCGTACTCACCGCTAATGACAACCGAAGGACTCGTAGGCAAGGTTCTGGAAGCGGATAAGCATACAAGCCTTGTCGAACTCTTCACACACCCGCAGTTCAGGGCTTCTGCAGTTGTACCATCGAAGGGGGAGATGGGAATCGTGAGATCGGCAGGTAGCACACTCCTTTTGACCGGCCTTTCCGCCAACACCAAAATAAATGAAGGTGACCGGGTCGTAACGAGTGGGATGGGAGGCGTCTATCCCGAAGGGATCCCCATAGGTGAAGTTGTGGAGGTTACCGAGGATGAGATCGGGATCGAAAAAGTCGCAAAAGTGCTGCCGTATATCTCCTTGTCCAGCTTATTCGAAGTCGCAGTTCTTCTGGATGAGGCTTACCTGGACAGCGACACGACCAAATTGAGGAGAGCACAAGGATCGCTCATGTGGTTGTGGGATGAAGGGAATGTTGAGGAGCGGAAGTGATATCACGCAAGCGGACTGTAGCACTCATATTTCTATTACTTCTCTGTCAGTTAGTAATAAGGCGAAAGATTTCCTATGTGAACGGTAGCACAGGACAGGTGCTAGGCCCTGACTTTCTGTTGCTTTCGGTTGTTTTCGCAGGGCTTGGGAGGGGGGTAGTATGGGGAGTGGTCACTGGATTCTTCATTGGCCTGGTGCAGGATTCATTCGCTCCGATGTACTTTGGAATGAATGCGCTCATTAAGGTGATGGCCGGATTCGTCTCTGGAAGGGTTGGTGCCAGAGTGTTTCTTCACACTTCCTCAATTGTGTTTTTTCTTATCGTGGGTTTGAAATACCTGAATGATCTACTTTGTTTTATGTTCGGTTACATGGATGGTTACAGGAACCCGGCGTCTCAGCTCTTATTTTTCTCACCCGGCTCGGCGCTATACACATCTATTACAGGGCTCATTCTGTTTTGGATTATGGTCTATCTGAATGAGACCCCGGGGCGAAGGCACAAGTAGCGGGATGGGAACAATGCGGAGAAGATACGAAATCGAAGGTCTGGATCAGAGAGCTCGGGTTGCATACATCATACTGTCTGTCGCATTCCTCTTTCTAGTACTGGTTTTTATGAGATTTCAACTCATGCGGAGCGGCGAATTGAGACTTAAATCCGACGAGAACAGGCTGAGAGTGTTTCCTCTCATGCCACCTCGTGGTATCCTTCTGGATCGTTCTGGACGGATTCTGGCGGATAACAGACCTTTCTATTCAGTTTCCCTTCGGCCGGGGAAGAGGGAGATTCTAAAAAGACAACTCTCAATAATAGCCAGGGTCTTCCCGGAATCTCATCTGGAGATCGAGAGGATTCTCAGCGAGGGGCGATTGTCATCCCTGCATCCGGTCAGGGTTTTGGAGAGGGTGAGTAACGAAGCCATTGCTGTTCTCGAGGAGCACAGGAATATGCTCCCCGGTCTCAAGATTCAATCCGAGCCGCTGAGGCACTATCCCCACGGGGAAGCACTGGCCCATGTGTTGGGGTACGTGGGAAGGGTTTCCCAGAAGGAGATAAACAGTGATGATGGCCAAGAGTTCAAAGTCGGTGACTATATCGGGAGATCCGGAATCGAGGCTGAGTATGATGAGTTACTGAGGGGCAGGTGGGGTGCAAGCTATGTGGAGTTCGATGCGATGGGCAGAGAGGTTGGACCTTTCAAGGGAAAGGAGATCGAGAAACCAAAGGCCGGTGAGTCTCTAACACTGACCATCGATCTCGATCTGCAGCTCGCAGCTGCTGAACTATTCCCCGAGGAAAAGAAGGGGGCTGTCATCTGCCTTGACCCGAGAAACGGGGAGGTGCTCGCACTATACTCCCAGCCTTCCTTCGACCCGAACGTTCTTTCCAGAGGTCTCAGCCCTCGTGAATGGAGCGCCATCTCAGGGAATCCGGAAAGCCCTCTCCTCAACAGGGCGATCCAAGCTACTTATCCGCCGGGTTCCACTTTCAAACCGATCACTGCTATCATAGCGATAGATAAAGGGCTCTTCGAAAGCAACATACTAGAGTGCGTATGCTACGGGGGAATGCAGTTCGGAAGGCGGTGGTTCGGATGCTGGAAAGAGGGCGGCCATGGTCACATCGGATTCAAACAGGGACTTGCGCAATCGTGCGATGTCTATTTCTACAAGCTGGGTATAAGGGTCGGGCTAGAAACACTGACGGGGGGAGCTATTGGCCTGGGTCTCGGTGAACCTACGGGAGTTGATCTACCGGGCGAGGTGGCCGGTCTTATACCCACTTTGGAATGGTATGACACAGTCTATGGTCCCGGGAACTGGGGCAGGGGAGTCATCATGAACCTATCAATAGGGCAGGGGGAGATACTTGTCACACCGATTCAACTTGCTAGAGTATTCTCAATGATTGCCAACGGTGGTAGACTCATAGTTCCGCACCTGGTATCCACTGATATGGACGACGAAGCAACCATGATGGAATTTTCTGATGAGAGGTCTATTGATCTTCTAAGGGAGTCTCTCGTTGAAGCTGTGAACGGAGAAAAAGCCACAGGGAAGCTTGCCGCATCCGGGATTGGCTCTTTCGTGGTGGCCGGGAAAACAGGTACGGCACAGAATCCAGTTGGCGAGGACCACGCTCTATTCGTTGGGTATGCCCCGGCGGATGACCCTGAGATTCTCTGTGTCGCGGTGATAGAAGAAAGCGGGCATGGTGGGTCGGTGGCGGCTCCAATTGTTGGGGGATTGATCAGACACTACAGTTCATTACATGGACTTATAGCCTCGGAGCACGGAAACGATGCCGACACGAACAAAGGCTCTCGGTGGGAAGGTTGATCTCGGTCCCTTCTTTGCAAGTCTGGTGCTTTCACTCATAGGAGTGCTTCTCATTTATTCTTCCGGGAAGCTTGAGTTCTCAGAGGCCTACCAGAACCTCTACAAGAAGCAGATACTATGGCTCATCATCGCCTTAATAGTCTCCTATCCCGTAATGAAGGTGAGCATCAAATCGTTGAGCGGTCTTTCCTATTTCCTGTACACGGCATCAGTGATGCTGCTCGTTATCGTTCTCGCTCTCCCCGGAAGCGGACCGCATCGCTGGATCAGACTCGGATCGATTCAGATCCAGCCCTCCGAGATTGCAAAGCTTTTAACGATCCTCGCCCTCGCGAGGTATCTGGGAAGGAAAAGACAGAGGCTCGAGCGACTAACGGATTTCCTTCTACCCCTGATAATCGCTGGGGTCCCGGCGTTTCTCATTCTTATAGAACCCGATCTCGGCACCGCCTTCGTTTTCATACCGATACTATTCGCCATGCTGTTCTGGTCTGGAGCGCGTCCACTCTACCTTCTGTTTCTCGCAAGTCCTCTTTTGAGCCTCACATTCTCCTCTCTTAGCCTAATCGCACATTCACACGCGATCATTTATACGATCCTCTTCGCGCTTTTTTTCATCCTCCTGGTAATAGTCATTCTTTTGAGGAAGCCGTATTTTTTCGATGCACTCATCATAATCGCGATGAACATCGCTGTGGGTCTCCTCTACAAGCCTCTCTGGAACCATCTCGAGGCGTATCAGAAAAAAAGGCTATTAGCGTTTCTCGGCCTGGACTCGGATCCGCTGGGAATCGACTGGCAGAGGATCCAGTCTCAAGTTGCAATAGGCTCGGGGGGATTCTGGGGGAAGGGTTTTCTAGAAGGAACACAAAAGAAACTGGCCTTTCTCCCTGAGCAGCACACGGATTTCATCTTCTCAATAGTCGGTGAAGAGATGGGATTCATCGGGGTATTCATCATCCTGCTGCTTTACTACTTTTTGCTCTCAAGATCCCTGTACATAGCACGCACCGCCCCGACACCATTCTCGAGCAGTGTTTCGATGGGCATAGCAGCGCTTATCTTTACCCATGTCTTCGTCAACATCACGATGGTTACCGGATATCTACCTGTGATAGGCCTTCCGGTCCCATTTCTGAGCTACGGAGGCTCTTCACTCGTGATGTTTTTTGTGGCCATTTGGCTTCTTGAGAGAATGAGCCTCGAGAAGACCCACATTTGGCTGAGGTAGAACTGCTCACTAAAAGCACTCTTTTTTCTTAAAGATTTGGCCTCTTCTCTGTTCTACGCGTGAAAAGGGCCGTATGAGCCCGAAGTTGCGTATAATCTATAGCCTTGACAAATATGACAAAATTTAGTATCATTTCTATTGAAAGACACAATATCTTGAGGATTTTTTGTTACACACATTGCTGAGATTGTGGTCAAGTTTCGGTTTCATTTTTGCATTAAGTTTCTGTAACTCTTCTATGGTGCAAGAAGGGATAATATCCCATTGATGAACTCTGCCTTAATATTGGGATTTAGGCTAGGGATGAATCCAAGCCAGATGTCCCTTCTTTCTCTCAATAAGTCGGAAATTGTGCAGTAGTATATGAGAATCTGTAACTTAAAGGGGGTGATAACGGATTATTTGATTGTGTGAGATAACCGCTTGACCTGAAAAGGAAAAAGTGATATAATCTTTGTTGAGAGGCGTAAAAATCCGGGGCAAAATTAACCAAAGTCTATCATTTCCAGAAGAGGGGTCGTGATGAAAAAACGAATAATTGTGGTAGACGACGAGCCACGAATCTCAAATTCGCTTGAGATGATCCTCTCAGAGAAGGGCTACGACGTCACGAAAGCCTCGAGTGGAAAGGAAGCTATCGATCTTATCAATAGAGAGGATTACGACCTTCTGATCGCAGACCTAATCCTGCCAGGTATGACGGGTCTCGAGCTACTCAAGAGCGTGAAGAAATCCCATCCAATGCTCCCGGTTTTCATCGTCACTACGTTTGCGACCATCAACGCAGCTGTTCTTGCAATGAAGGAGGGGGCAGAGGATTTTGTCACGAAGCCTATCCTGGAGAGCGAGATAAAACTCAAGATCGACAGAACCATCGAGAGATATCAGGTTCTGCAGGAGAATATCAGGCTTCGGGAGGAAGTCAGGGCCAAGTACAGCAGCGAGGAGCATGGCTTCACGAGCGGTGTAATGCACGATATCTACAGAAAGATAGAAGAGTACAGCAAGAACGAGAGGCCCGTATTCGTGATCGGAGAGAACGGCACGGGTAAAGAAACGATCGCTAAGAGCATTCATTTCAACAGTGCCAGAAGTCGGAAACCTTTCATAAAGGTTGATGTGAGCATCATCCCCAAGAACATTCAGGTGAAGAAAATCTTTGGGGGGCTCGCGGGAGGTAGGGGTATCAGGGAAGTGGTGGTTCCAGGTGAAGTCGATCTGGCGAACGAAGGATCCATTTACTTCGAACACATTGAACAGCTTCAGCCGGAGAGCCAGAAGAGGCTACTCAGGTTGATGCTGGAGGGTAAGATTGATAGAGCAGGAGACGGAAGCATTATCGACACTCTCGATGTAAGAGTCATCTGCTCTTCCTCGGTTGACCTTACACGTCGCATGGAAGAGGGAAAGTTCAAAACTGATCTCTGGCAGCATCTCATGCAGGCACCAATCATGGTTCCTCCCCTTCGCGATAGGAAGGAAGACATCCTATCACTCGTGACTACATTCATCAACAAGTGGAGCGAGAACCATCACAAGCCGGTGAAGCAGATCTCACAGGAGGCGCTCGAGTTGCTCTACGCATACCACTGGCCGGGGAACATAAGGGAACTTGAAAACGTCGTAGAGCGTGCCGTTCTTCTGGCTAAGGGCGAGGAGATTGAACCCGACAATCTTCTGATCAACATTGTCCGATTGAGAGAACAGGATGCGGGGCTCAGGCTGCTTTCCCTTGAGGCTATGGAGAAACAGCACATTGCCCGCGTTCTTGAATACACTAACTGGAACAAAACCAGGGCATCACAGATCCTCGGCATAAACAGAAAGACGCTCCTTGAAAAGAGGAAGAAGTTCAACCTGAAATAAAGAAGCCGACTAAAACTGGGGAATGAGCGCAGTGTGGTGAGGTCGGGTAGCGAGAGGCATACGTCACCTTGAATTTTTAGTGATAATGCCTCATTTTTATATCTGCGTGTTTATTTCATAAGGGCTCTCTGGAACAAACAGGGAGGGAAAAAGAGGAAAGTGAGGGGGACCATGGCAAACCGTGGATTGAACAAGGTTATGCTGATAGGAAACCTCGGGGCCGATCCGGACTTCAGGGCGACTCCTTCCGGTACCTCGGTTGCGACATTCAACGTTGCAACAACTGAGATGTGGACGAACCGGGAAGGGCAGCAGGAACAGAGGACTGAATGGCACAGGATTGTGACCTGGGGAAGACTCGCGGAGGTATCAAGGGACTACCTGAAGAAAGGCAAACAGGTCTACATCGAGGGTAGATTGCAGACCCGCTCGTGGGAGGACAGGGATGGTCAGAAACGTTACACAACGGAAGTAGTGGCCAACCAGATGCTCATGCTCGGGCGGATATCTCCTGAGGAAGCCGAGGTGAAGGAGGTAGGGCAACCTGAACCTTTTCCACTCAAGAATGGGGATGAACTGCCTTTCTGATAGCTGCCTCCCGCGACACACCATTCGGCAGTGAAGGTTTATTAGAATGCCAGAATCGAACATCATCGAAGTCGCCCTGGTGTATCCGAACACTTATGCTGTCGGGATGGCAAGCCTGGGGTTTCGGACGGTTTACGCTCTGCTCAGTTCCCGTGAGAACGTATCCTGCGAGCGCGCCTTCACAAAAACGGGACCCTCTCAAGAAGTCTCCAGGACGCTGGAAGGTCAGAGAAGGCTAGATGAATTCGATATCGTAGCCTTCTCGATCTCCTATGAAAATGACCTCCCTCATCTCGTAGGCGCTCTTTCCTCATCTGGAATATCGCCTTTTCGCGATGAAAGAGATCCCGGTTCCCCCCTCATCATAGCTGGTGGACCATTCGTGTTGATAAATCCCGAACCGCTGGCCCCGCTTGTCGATGTGCTCTTCATCGGCGAGGGTGAAGTGTTACTCCCTGATTTCTGTGACGTGCTGGACGCCGCTTCAGGTGCAGTTGACTGTAAGGATGCAATAATAAACGAACTGAAAGGGAGGGAAGGGTTCTATGTTCCATCCGATCAGGGTGCATCGTCTCAAGCGATGGTGAAACGTGTATACCTGAGTGATTTCGACAAATACGTATGGAAAGAGGAGCAGCTCGTGGCCCCTGATTCACACTTTGGCGATGCGTATCTCATCGAGGTGGGGCGTGGATGCCCCAGGAAATGCAGATTCTGCGCGGCAAGGAGCATTTATAGCCCTGTAAGATACCGTACTATAGAATCGATCGACGAAGAGATAGGACGAATAGGACCAGAGCCGAACGGCGTGGGCTTTTTGGGTGCGTCTCTTTCCGATTACAACCAGTTGCGGGAGGTTGTGCTCGAAGCGCAGGCATCGGGACATTCCGTTCAGACATCCTCGCTCAGGATGGATATGCTCTCCTCTGGCTTGCTCGATATCCTGAGGGAGTGCGGCGTGCGGACCATCACCACTGCCCCTGAGGCGGGCTCTGAGAGATTGAGACGGGTGCTGAGGAAGGATCTGAAGGAAGGTGCGATACTCAGCTCTGCCGAAAGGATCGGTGAAGCCGGCTTCCCTCAGCTCAAGCTCTACTTCATGATCGGGCTTCCAGGCGAAACCGATCGTGACATGGTAGATCTGGCAATGCTCATTCTGAGAATCGATGAGAGGATCAAGAAGGCAAAGGGCAGAACGAAAATCACAGCTTGCCTCTCCCCGTTCGTTCCAAAGCCATGGACGCCATTTCAGTGGGCAGCATTTGAACGGTCCGCCCTGCTTCGGGAGAGGATGCAGATTGTGAGACGGCTTGTAAAGGGAAGGGTTAAGGTGAAAGCCGACTCGACGAGCGGTGCTGCCTATCAGGCTCTTTTATCGAGAGGGGACCATCGTGTTGGCAGAGCATTGGCTCATTCCGTGACCGAGGGTAAATCAGTCAGTTCAGCATTGAAAGATGCCGGGCTATCGAAGGCATGGTACCTTCACAGGGAGAGGGATAAGGATGAAGCTTTCCCATGGGATTTCATAGATCATGGGATAGAGAAGGAATGTCTCTTACAGGAATGGGAGAAGGCGAAGAGAGAGGCCTCAGGCTGACTTCACCGCCACTTGCGACTTGATGCACCTCGTGCACACATAAATACGCCTGGTTGTTTTCCCGTCTGTGATCCTGACCCGCTGAAGATTCGGTAACCACCTGCGCTTCGTCCTGTTTTTTGCGTGACTCACGTTATTACCTGTAGATGGCCGCTTCCCGCAGATCTCACATACCTTAGCCATGATAGGATACTCCTTCTTAATTCGGCCTTACAATATAATAAAGCGGCGGCAGCGGGTCAACCCCTTATTCTTCCCACCACAGGCGGCCATATCACATTCCACAGTTCCCAGGCCGTGATCACAATCAAGCAGAACATCGACACTATCAGACGACCGGCATTAATGTAATGTTCGTAGTATATCCCAGGAGCAACCATCACCGTATCGCCATCCGAAGTTCCGTTGATTCCTGCTTGAATTGTTGAGGAGTAGGGAGGTACATTCATTATATTTACCTGGAGTGTGGAAATGCAGATCGCAGGAAGAATATTAGGAATGAGGAAAGAGTATCTGTACATTGGAATCTGCCTTATTCTCTCATCGGGGGTACAGTTGACAGTAGAAACGCTATTTGTTAATTTCATCCATAAATTGTAGCATGTCATGTGACGGTACACAGTATCTAGCCTTACGTCATTTACTGATCTCAGAGAGAAGGAAGCAGGGTTCTGAATGGCCAAGCCGAAAAGGAATACGCTCGAGGCCGGGATAGTAGAGCGCAGGGCTCTCGTCTCTGTCATCGGCCTGGGTTATGTAGGATTGCCCCTCGCACTCACTTATATAAAGGCCGGATTCAATGTCCTGGGACTTGAAGTCGACAAGCAAAAGCTCGCACTCCTCTCAAGGGGCGAATCCGGTATTGTTGACGTGGAGAATGAAGAGCTCGCAAAATGCCTCGAAAAAGATGAACTCAGGATTACAGATGATTTCTCGAGGCTGTCTGAATCGGACATCATGGCGATCTGCGTCCCGACGCCTCTTGATAAAACTAAAAGTCCGGATGTATCCTATCTCCTGGATGCGACAAAGCAGATAAAAAAATACCTTCAGAGGGGGCAGCTGGTCATTCTTGAGAGTACCACCTACCCCGGTACAACCCAAGAGCTAATATGCCCGATTCTCGAGGAGACAGGCCTCACAGTTGGTGACGACTTCTTTCTAGCATACTCCCCGGAGAGAGTGGATCCCGGAAATAGAAAATTCTCTATCGCAAACACGCCCAAGGTGCTGGGAGGCATCACTGACCGGTGCCTTTACTATGCCAAGCTCTTCTATGAGCAGGTCGTTGACAGCGTAATCCCGGTATCCAGCGCGAAATCCGCCGAGATGGTGAAGTTGCTCGAGAACACCTTCAGGAGCGTCAACATAGCACTTGTCAACGAGGTCGCACTCATGTGCAATGTCCTGGGGATCGACGTGTGGGAAGTGATAGATGCCGCTGCAACAAAGCCTTTCGGATACATGAGATTCTACCCCGGTCCGGGTCTGGGTGGGCATTGTATTCCAATCGATCCGCATTATCTTTCATGGAAGCTCAAGAGCCTTAACTACTATGCGAGGTTTATCGAACTCGCAGGTGAGATAAACTCTAACATGCCGAGGTTCGTGATGGGGAAAGTGATGAAGGGGCTCAATGAGGATGGTAAAAGCGTGAAAGGGTCCGGGGTTCTCGTCTTGGGTGTGGCGTATAAAGCGAATATTAATGATGTGAGGGAATCGCCGGCACTGGATATCATCCGTCTCCTCCAGGAGAGCGGGGCGGATGTTCTCTATCATGATCCCTTCGTACCATCACTCATGCTGGACGGGGAGGAATTCAACTCGACTCCCCTCACGGGCGAGCTTCTCCAGAAGTTGGACTGTCTCGTCATCACGACCGATCACTCGGATCTCGACTATGGCTGGATAGCCTCGCATTCGAAGCTAATTGTCGATTCACGGAATGCGACCAAAAACCTGGGTCAAACGAAGGCTCGAATAGTAAGGCTATAAAATAACAAGGAGGCATCTTGGAATGCGAATACTAGTGACTGGAGGAGCGGGATTCATAGGGTCACACGTGGTCGACAGGTACATAGAGAGAGGACATGAGGTTACTGTGATCGATAACCTGTCCACCGGCAAGCGGCAGAATGTTAACAAGGATGCGAGATTCTACGAGATGGACATTCAGGATCCTTCGCTGAGAGGCATCTTTGAACATGGTTGTTTTGATGTCGTAAACCACCATGCGGCGCAGATAGATGTGAGGGTGAGCGTGGCCGATCCCATTAGAGACGCGAGGACGAACGTCCTCGGTTTTCTCAACATCATGGAGAACGTGAAACGATTCGATGTGGGAAGAACGATCCTGATCTCCTCCGGGGGGGTAATCTACGGTGAAACACCCGATGAACCGGCAACGGAAGTATCGCTCAAACGTCCCTTTTCTCCTTATGGAGTCACGAAGTATGCCTCGGAACAGTATCTATTCTACTACCACAATGTGCATGGCATAGAAGGCGTTACTCTCCGGTACAGTAACGTATACGGTCCACGTCAGGATCCTTTTGGTGAGGCCGGAGTCGTTGCGATATTCTCGAAGAATCTCCTGAAGGGGGAAACACTCACCATATACGGCGACGGAGAGCAGGAGAGAGATTACGTGTTCGTCGATGATGTGGTGGAAGCTAACATGATCATGACCGAATCCAAGCTGAGCAATGCCTGTGACAGTGTCGATGACCTGGCCTTCAACGTCGGAACGGGATCGTCCGCCAGCGTGAACGAGCTCGCAAGGATTATGATAGAAATCGCCGGCTCGAATAGCAAGCCGGTTTATGCACCCCCACGGGCGGGTGAGCTTCTGAGAAACTGCCTGAGCTGTGACAGGATCACCTCGCATTTCGACTGGCGGGTAAAGACCGCATTCAGACAGGGTCTTGAGAAGACTTACAACTGGTTCGCCGAGCAGAATATTTAAAGGCGGTTTATGATGGAATATTACACAGTGATGCTCTCGCTCATGCTTCAGGGGGGTAGTGGGAACGGATTCGGAGAGATTTTATTGAGAACAGGCGCATTCGCGAAAGTAATACTTTTGATTATATTCTTCCTCTCTGTCTTCGCCTGGGCTATCATGTATCATAAGTACCGCTTGTTAAAGAGGGTGGGAATGGAAAATGGCAGATTCCTCGCCCTTTTCAGAAAAGCGAATGCACTGGAAGATGCCCTCACCGCCTCCAGGGAATTCTCTCGCTCCACCCTGCTCAAGCTGATGAACGCTGGCTACAGAGAGCTCAAAGAGCTTGCTAACATCAACCACTCATCCGGTAACAGCATAAACAGCTCCGGGGTACGGGAAGACATCCTCATGACCCTTGAGAGAGCGATATCGGGAGAACTCAGAGAGCTCGAGAGATATCTCGTCTTTCTTGCCATAGTCTCCACTATAGCTCCTTTTCTGGGACTTCTGGGCACCGTTTGGGGTATTATGCATGCGTTCATGGATATAGGAACTTACGGCTCGGCGAATCTCAGCGTCGTGGGACCAGGGATCGCTGAGGCACTTATCACAACCATCGCCGGACTCGGTGCGGCCATTCCTGCTGTTATGGGGTATAATTATTTCGTGAGCAAGGTCAAATCGATGACCGATGAGATGGATAATTTCGCAAGCGAGTTCATGAGCAGCCTCATAAAACGGGGTGTTATGTGAGACGAAGAAAACTCCCGACAGCGATGTCCGACATCAATGTGACGAATCTCGTTGATGTGACACTGGTCTTACTCATAATCATCATGATCACCGCACCGCTCATGCAGACGGGTCTAGATATACATCTTCCGAAGGCGACCGCCACGAAAAAGGATATTTTCGAAGGTATTATAGTGAACATGACCAAAGATGGCGCCATCTACCTGGGGAATAAGAAGGTGAGCAGAAAGGAGTTTGAGCCTGAGTTCAGGAAACTCCTGGCAGAGAGCCAGAGTGGCCCGGTGTATCTGAAAGCCGACGAAGAAGTCCCATATGGTGAAGTTGTGTCCCTCATCGGTTTGATGAAGAATGTTGGTACCGGTGAGCTGGGATTGATAACAGAGCCTGAGGTGGAGAGGAGGTAGGGGGTGATCCGAGAATGCGAAAGGCGCTTCTTTTCTCCTTCGTTTCACACATTCTCTTGGTGGTAGCTCTTGTGATAGGCGGGCTGGGCAGAGGTTCCGCCCAGGCGCCCCCAAAGGTGTACAAGATCAAACTGGTCAGTGCACCCCCAGCTCCCAAAGAGAAAAAGAAGCCGACCAGGGAAACAGGCAATGTAACTCCTCCTCCCCCGGTGAAGGTTAAAAAGATAAGGCCCAAAAGGAAGAAGGTGGAGGAACGGATAAAGAAGGAGGTATCACGGAGGCCCAAGGTAAAAGACAGCGGTGAGAAGAAGGGCGTGGGAGGTGTCGAGCTTGAGGGGGAGGAATTCCCGTTCCCGTATTACCTCGAACTCTTCGTCACTAAGATCAGCCGTAACTGGAAGAATCCGGTCAACCAGCCTGAAAACGAACTCTCTGCTCTGGTGTATTTCAGGATAACGAGAACAGGGAGGATTTCGGATATATCGCTCAAGAAGGGCTCGGGGAATTTTATTTACGATCAAGCGGCTATGAGAGCCGTGCTCGCCTCGAACCCGCTTCCGCCTCTGCCGGACGGGTATGCCGGAGATTTCCTGGGAGTAACCTGTGAAATCGTACCTTAATTATTTACTGCCGGTACTTGCATTACTGGCCGCAGTAAGCTTTCTCTTCAATGCAGCCCCAGGTCAGGAGGAGATACGGGTCAAGATCGGCTCCTCAGGCAGGGGTGAGATAAGGCTGGGCGTTGAGCCCTTCCAGATGAAGTCCAACCAGGGAGAGTTAAAACAGTACCAGCAGGTCGCCTACTCCGTCATCCTGGCGGATCTTCGATTTTCACTTCGGTTGGATGTCGTTGAACTCGATGAGCCCCTCAGGTTAAATTCAAATCCCGACCCAAAAATAGCACGAGAAAAGCGATCTAAAGCGTGGCTTGAAAGAGGTGTAGATGTCCTCGTCCGGGGAGAAATCTCCAGAGAGGGCCGGGAGTTAGAGCTTGGTATCGCCCTTGAAGGACCATCAAGCAAATCGCCGGTACTGGAGCGGACATATAAGGCCCGGAGGTCCGACTTCAGGAAAGTCATTCACAAGATATCAGATGACATCATATACGCGATGACAGGCGAGCGGGGGATCAGTCAGACAAGTATCGGATTTATTTCGAAGAGAACCGGGACCAAGGAACTGTTCATCTCCGACTACGACGGCTTCAACGAGAGGCAACTCACGAGAAATCGCTCGATAAACCTTTCACCCGAGTGGTCTCCTTTTGGTGATGAGATCATATTCACCTCTTTCAGGGAAGGGAATCCTGATCTCTATATAATAAATGTGAAAAACGGCGCAGTCCGGAAATACATCAATTATCCGGGTATCAACAGTGCCGCTGCATGGTCCCCTGATGGGAAGGAGATCGCAGTGACACTCAGCAAGGATGGTAACCCGGAGATCTACATAGTGGAATTCTGGACCGGCAAGATACGGAGGCTCACTTACAGTAAAGGCATCGACACCTCGCCTGCCTGGTCGCCGACGGGAAAGGAGATCGCTTTCACGTCCGATCGGGCCGGAACTCCTGCCATATATGTCATGGACAGGGATGGGTCGAACGTGAGAAGACTCACCTTTGTAGGAAATTACAATGCCTCACCCGCCTGGTCCCCACTGGGAGATCGTATCGCCTTTGTGGGGAGAAGCGTTGATGAGGGAAACACAGATCTCTACGTTGTAGACGTCACGGATGAAGAGGTTATGAGAATTTCAGCAATCGGTGATAACGTCGATCCAGATTGGTCTCCCGATGGATATCACATTGCCTTCGCTTCCAACAGGGATGGCGCCTATGACATATACACCATCACGTGGGATGGTGCACAACTCAGGCGGATTACTTACAGCGGACAGAACTATTCTCCGACGTGGTCGCCAGTGATGATCGAATAATCATGCTCACGCCGTAAAAGCGGGAGCAGAAAGAGGGTGATAATAGTGAAAGAAGTGAGCTGGTACACACTGACAGCTTTCTCTGTGCTGGTTATCTCAGTAGGGTGTGCAACACACAAGGACATTGTGAGGTTGGAACAGAGGCTGAGTGCCTCTGAGGAGAGGGAACAGTACCTCCAGCAGAAAGTTGCGAACCTGGACAGCCTCGCGACTGAACAGGCGAATCTTCTCTACAGCATAAGAGCGGAACTCAGGACAGGGCTAGATATGGTTGCAAGGAACATGGAGGCGGTAGGGGAGGTCGTGAAATACGGCGAAAGGGAGGATTATAGCCTGGGGCCTCTGGCCAGGGAGGCGGAGGAAGCAGGAGATCAACAACCAGCCGAGATGACTCCGAAGGACGAGGAGATTCTGGTCGCTGAAGGGGAACTCACACCACAGGCACCATCCGAAGAGCCGGTCAAGCAGCCTGAAGAATCGGGGGAAACCCAGGGGCGAACTATGTACGACACGGCTTATCTGGATATGGTAAGAGGCAATTATGATCTTGCGATACAGGGGTTTCTGCGGTTTATCGAGATCGGATCCCGGGAAGAGCTGAAGGACAATGCGCAATACTGGATAGGGGAGAGCTATTATGCAATGGGTAAGTACGATGAGGCTATCGCTGCCTTCCAGAAGGTAATCGATGAATATCCGAGGGGAAACAAAGTGCCTTCCGCACTGTTCAAAATAGGGAAGTGTTACTACGAGCTGGATGACTCCGAAGAAGCCTCGAGGTATTTTCAGTCGGTAGTCGGGGGGTACCCTCATTCTGAGGAGGCGCAGCTCGCGAGAGAATACCTTACAGACCTGAGGTGAACTATGAAGTGCCCATACTGCGGTCATGAGGAAGATAAGGTTGTTGACTCTCGCTCATCGAGGGAGGGAAAGGCTGTGAGGAGGAGGAGGGAGTGTCTTAAGTGCAAGAAGAGGTATACCACATACGAGTACATTGAACAGGTACCGTTGATGGTTGTGAAAAGGGATGGGAAGAGGGAGCCTTTCGACAGGCAGAAGCTCTTGATCGGCATAGTCACCGCCTGTAAGAAGAGACCGATCACCACTGAGATGATCGAGGGCATTGTCGATGAGATCGAGAGGGATCTGGAGAGCCTCGAGCTGAAGGAGATCGAAAGCATCGAGCTCGGGAAGAAAGTCATGGAGAAACTCCAGGCGATCGACCATGTAGCATACGTCCGCTTCGCCTCCGTATACAGGAAGTTCAAAGACACGACGGAGTTTCTTCGGGAGATCGAGGAGCTCCTCGGTCAGAGAGCGACTTCCTCCGGGGAGAGGAAAGGAAAATAATAAGCAGGGAGAGAGATGGACACGGGAGAGGAGAAGCGAGAACTTATTAAGCACCAGGAACCGGCTGTTACCCGGGAATCACTGCACGTGAAGAGATCCGATCTCTCAGCTGAGGATGAACTGGCTGAGATGTCGTTCCTCGATCACCTCGAGGAGCTGAGGATGCGGTTGCTATGGTCGATTGGGACAGTGTTTGTGATGACAATCCTTGGCTTCGTGATCACGCAGAGAGGAGGAGTCATTGCCTTCCTCACGCGCCCCGTTCTGCCGTATCTGGAGTCCTCGAAGCTCGCCTACCTCAGCCCGACCGAACCGATTATAATGACATTCAAGGTGTCCTTCTTTCTCGGGCTCCTGCTTTCGCTGCCAGTACTCTTCTACCATTTCTGGGCATTCATCGCTCCTGCGCTACTCAAGGAGGAGAAGAGAATATTCTTCCCGGCAATTTTCTTCTCCGTTATCCTCTTCGGGCTGGGAGTCGTCATGGCATTCTTCGTAGTCATGCCGATGGGTCTGAAATTCCTCCTGTCTTTCCAGACCCAAAGCCTCAAGCCCATGATAACAATCAGGGAGTATCTGAAATTCGCCACGAACATGTCACTCGTGTTCGGTGCCGTATTCGAACTACCCCTTGTGATAGTGATCCTCACAAAGCTGGGAATAGTTACACCTCGGACGTTGAGGACGAAGAGACGGTATGCTATCGTTTCCATATGCATCTTCTCGGCTATTCTCACCCCTGCTGATATACTGACCATGATGATGATGTGCCTGCCGCTTCTGCTGCTCTTCGAGGTGAGTGTATGGCTTTCGGCGTTGATATACAGAAGAAGGGAATCAGAGCTGGCTGGATAGCCTTGAGTCTACTTCTTCCTCTCGGCGGATGGAGCTTCCTGCAGACACATGATGCTGTTTGTGATACCGCTTGGGCCGATTCCGCATCCGTCGAATCGACAGCCTCACATGTTGCTGACAGCCTGATCGGTGTCGAGACCGAGGAAGTCGATTCGATCCCGACTGACAGACTGGGTATCACCGGAGTGGACTCCTCGGCATCCCGGACAGAGGCGTTAGAGGACTCGCTGATGAAGGCTCTTATGAGGTATAAGGAGTCCGTATCATATTCAGGCGACAGTATCGAGACGATACCATCCGAAGATGTTGTGAATATCTCCGGGAAAGCGACACTGAAATACCAGGATGCCACACTCGGAGCTGATAAGATAAGCTACGACATGGAGAAGGAAAACCTTAGCGCCGAAGGGGAGACATACCTCAAGGATAGCAGTGGAGAGATAACCGGCCAGAGGATGATCTACAATCTGGACAGCGACAGGGGGATTATCGAAGGGGCAAAAACTCAGCATGAGGCATGGTATTTCAGTGGGAACACCATCAGCAAGATCGGGGATGAGGATCTTTACGGCGAAGGTAGCACTTTCACAACCTGCGATAATCCCGAACCTCACTTTCATTTCAAGTGCCGCCAGTTAAAGATTACCCTAAATGACAAGGTGATAGCGAGGCCGATTGTGTTTTATATCAGGGACATCCCGTTCTTTGTCTTCCCTTTTTACGTCTTTCCCATCGAGAGCGGGAGGAAATCCGGACTCCTTAAACCCAATTTCGGGATTTTCTCGGATGATCAGAGGGGCAGGAGCATAACGAACCTCGGCTATTTCTGGGCAGCGAGTGATTATTATGATTTCACCTTCGCCACCGATCTGTACGAGAGGATGAGGTGGACGGTGTGGGGAGAGGGGAGGTACAAGAGGAGGTATGAGTACGACGGTAGAGTGTACGCTTCCTTCACAAGAGATACAGCCAGGGGCGATCGGAGAAGGGGGGAATACGTGGTGCGTCACAACCACACGCTGAGCAAGAAATCCTCGCTGAAGGTCGACGTAAACATCGCCACGGACAGGAACATCTTCAGAGATCTCTCTTATGATATCGACCAGGTACTCCAGAGATCCTTGAAGTCAAGGGTAACATACAACAAGATGGAAAACTGGGGATCCTATTATGTGACATTCGACAGCGATTACTCCCTGGAGAGAGAGCAGACGATCATACAGGCACCGGTCATCAGCATCACGAAGAATTCCGCCACCCTCTTCAAGCCTGCCGAAGGGGAAGTGCTCCCGCAGTGGTACGGAAAACTTGTATATGGAGTGTCCGGTGATTTCGCCAACAAGTCCATCCAGGAAACTGATAGCACCAAGACGACGACACGCCTGCAGACCGGCACAATCAATGCGGATATAAGGGATCCGGTACAATTTCTCGGTTGGCTCAACGTGTCCCCGGGATTCTCTTATAGAGAGGCTCTGTTTCACTCAGATGAGGAGGGCGTTGGGTTTCTTCATCAGGGGACATACACAGTCAGTGCAACGGTTTTTACCAGGCTTTACGGCATATTCGACGGACCCAGGGTCGGTCCGGTCACTAAGTGGCGCCATACTATAAGCCCACAAGTCAGTTATAGCTTCTCTCCCGAAAGGCGTCCGGCCGGTAGCGAGAAGAGTGAGCATTTTCAGGGAATATCATCGTCCGGAATAAACAGGATAAATCTCACCCTTTCAAACGACCTCGATGCCAAGTACCGGAGGATCGAGGGGGAGAAGACAGAGGAGAAGTCACTGACTCTTGCCAGATTAGTGCTTAATACTTCCTACAACATCAAGAGGGCTAGGGAGGGGCTGCCGGGGTGGGGTGATCTCTCCTCCAGACTCGAATCCAATCCGTCTGAACGGTTTAAGTTTTCTCTCCAGGCGATCCATTCACTCTTCGATGAATCGAGGTTCGATCCTTTCCTCACAAGCCTCACGACGAATTTCTCACTAAAAGGGAAGAAGAGACCTGGAGAGAAGGAAGAAACAACCGAGACCGCGGTTGGGGTGGAGGATCGCTACCTCGGAGCGACGCCATACACAAGCCAGGCGACTCAGGCAGGATATGGATCGGCTTACTACGGTATGGGCTTGAAAGGTCCCTGGACCTTCACCGTAACACACAACCTCAGCAAATCCAGAACAGGCTCTTTGACACGGCAATCCATCCGAAGCTCAATTGGCTTCAGTCCTTCCAGGAAGTGGCGTATGCTTTATTCCTACCAGTACGATCTAACAAATGGAGAGCTCCAGGATCAGTCCCTCACATTGAACAGGCAGCTGCACCGATGGGAGATGTTCATCTCATTGAGGCAGCTGCCGGGTGATCGGTTCAGTTATGAGTTCAGGGTTAACCTGAAGGACATCCCGGCACTCGAGTTCAGAAGAGCCGCTCAAACCCCTTAGCCTCTCAAGACGTTTACTGTTATTTCGTCAGGGAAAAAGTGGAACCGATAGACAGAAATCAGAGGAATCACTGACACGGATGAACCTTGCTTGACAGAAATGGTATTTTATGCTATGCTCTACCCGGTAAAAATCGATGTTTTTAAGTAGGCTGAGCCGGGGCATTCGGGCAAATAGTTGAATGCCTCACAGGAAGAATGGAAGGAGCATCACATGAGGACCATCATCAGCAATTTCGTCGTGTTTTCACTACTTTTGTTTCTGACCACTGTTTCTCTCACGGGTTTTGTAGAGGATCCCACACTCGATTCGATGGAAATTCCTCTCTATGAAGTGAGGGGTTTGAGACTATCCGAAGTGAGGGGGATGACCGCTACTGCTGATGAGTCTTTTGCAAATTTTCTGCAGAGGTATGGAGGGAGCTGGCAATACCAGATCAATATGAAGACGGGCTCATTCCATCACATTTTCGGCAGCGGTATACAGCTTGCTGCCCGGATCATTGATGAAGAGACGCTCGAGGAAAGTGCTCGAAGCTTCATCTCTGATAATCAGGGCCTGTTCAAGGTCGAAAGTGAGAATCTCAAGAAATTCCACGTTGGAAGATCTCCCGGCAAGTGGTCAATCATCTTCACTCAGACCCACCAGGGTGTTGCGGTCTGGGGCTCGAAGGTCTATCTCGTTTTCACCGATTCCGGGAGGCTGTTCGCTTTCGGGTCGGATGTTTTCGGTGACATTGACGTATCGACAGTCCCTTCGCTCACCGAGGAGGAGGCTCTTTCAATCGCCAAGGAGAGCATAGGATATGTGGAGGGGAGAGACCGCCTCAGGTTCTCCGGCAGCTTTGTGCTCCCGGTTGGACAGGGGTACCGCCTCAGTTACAGGTTCGACCTCCATGTTGAGGAACCTTATGGCCTGTGGGCCACCTACATAGATGCCCACACAGGTGAGATATTATGGAGGGAAAATCACATCCGGGCCTTCGTCGACTTCATCGGTCACGTTCAGGCTGATGTTGAATGGGATGGTTACTGCGATGGGACCACGCAAGATTATCCTCTCAAGAGCATGTACATTAACATAAGCGGCGTTGGCACCACGACCACGGATGAGAACGGTGATTTCACTCTCTCATACGGGGGATCGGATCCAAAGAGCATCTCAGCGGAGTTCAGAGGACCATGGTGCAACGTGGAGAGGTATGGTGGCCCTGACGCCAGCCATTCGGGCACCATAACGCCCGGAACGCTCTACACGATAGACTGGGACAACGGCAACTCTTTATACAGTGAGCGTGATTGTTTCGCTTATGTGAACAAGCAGCACGACTGGCTGAAGGATATAGACCCTTCATACACAGGCATGGACTACGAGTTGCCGACATACGTCGAGAGGACGGACGGCTACTGTCCCGGCAACGCCTGGTGGGATGGCTATTCGATCAACATGTGTTACCAGGCCAGCGGGTACGCGAACACCGGTAGGATGGGCGATGTCGTCTACCATGAATATGGCCATGGTATAACTGACTTCCTCTACGGTTACAACGATCCTCCCGGTGACCTGCACGAAGGCAATTCGGACATCGTGGCTAACCTCCTCACCAGGGAGCACATCATAGGTCTCGGTTTCTACCTGAACAATTGCACTTCGGGGATAAGGGATTCGGAAAACACTCTGATCTATCCCGACGATCTCTGGGGTGAGGGACACCACGACGGGCAGATCATTGCAGGCTTCATCTGGGACAGCTGGCAGGAACTTCTTGCCGCCTATCCTCAGGATTATGCGGACAGCGTCATATTCCACGACTGGCATTTCGGAAGGGATCTCGGCCTTCCCCAGACACAACCGGACCAGGTCTACTGGACATTCGTGGCAGATGACGATGATGGGAACCTTGACAACGGCACTCCGCACCACGACCAGCTCTGTGTCGGTGCCACAAACCATGGCTTCGATTGCCCGGAGATTCTCGTCGGTGTTCTGATCTCCCACACACCGCTCACGACCACAACCGAAGAGAACACTCCCTTCGAGGTTCTCATGACGATGGTCTCGACCGAAGGGAACATTCTCATCGACAACAGCAAGGTATATTATAGGACAGACAGCGGATCCTGGAATGAGCTATCGATATCGGCGACAGGTGAACCGGACGAGTACTTTGCAACCATACCGGGCCAGCCTCAGCCAACCCAGATAGACTACTACATCTATGGCGAGGACGATGTCGGTAATTTCAGGACTCATCCTGAAGGCGCACCTGCAGAATACCACTCGTTTTACGTCGCCTGGCTCTATGAGCCATTCGAAACGGGTCTCGACAACTTCACCATAGG
This sequence comes from Candidatus Glassiibacteriota bacterium, assembly GCA_046760905.1. GTDB lineage: Bacteria > Gemmatimonadota > CAZMKB01 > CAZMKB01 > CAZMKB01 > JBHIFB01. Next base: position 31,910 of record JBHIFB010000002.1, read on the forward strand.
CGCGCCTGACGATGACGCAACTACCGGGATATGGGAGAGGGTCGATCCGGTTGGCACTTATTACGGTGGACAGGTTCAGCCAGAGGATGACTTCACGCCCGATCCGGGTACCGACTGCTATATAACAGGCCAGCATTACGGAGGTGATGTTGGGCAGAATGATGTCGATAACGGGAAGACGACTCTCTTCTCAGATGTGTATGATCTGACAGGGGCGGTCGAGGCCTGGGCGATTTATAGACGATGGTTCTCGAATGATCTTGGTGCTTCCCCTGGAGAGGACTACTGGCTGGTACAGATCTCCAACGACGGTGGCGATACGTGGCAGAATGTCGAGTACACGAACGATGATGCAGAGCGGTGGCTGGAGGTCGCAGTAGACATAGTATCCTTCTTCCCTTCTCCTGACCAGGTTCAGTTTAAATTCGTTGCGAGTGATGAGTGGAGTGGTTCTCTTGTAGAGGCGGGGGTAGACGAGTTCATCATACTCGCAGACATAGGCCCGGTGAATCACGAACCCGAGTTCAGCGCAGGTGGAGTTACACCGGTGGAAGGACAGTACTGCAAGCCGTTCACCTTCAGCATCTATTACTACGATGCAGATGGTGACAGCCCATCTGTGATACAGGTATACATTGATGGGACGCCGTTCTCGATGTCGCTTTCTTCCGGCACGCCTTCGGACGGCACATACGAGTACGAGACTCTTCTCAGCGTCGGCACACACTCGTTTTACTTCTATGCGGAGGATGGCCAGGGTGGTTCGGTAAGGTTGCCCGAATCGGGAGAGCTGAGTGGACCGGAGGTGGACAATTCATGCAGCGGACCCCCCATTCCGGTAATGGGCACATTCTGAGGTGGTTCAACCGGTATTTGAAGGCCGGAGATTTCCAAGGGCCCACCCCTTTAAATGGGGATGGGCCTTTTTTTGTTTTGATATGTTCAGAATTATCCAAATGGCCTGTCACCCTGGTATAGGAGGTAGAGTATAATTGCAAAAGTGGCCGCTGCAAGCAGCTGGAAAGGGCTCTCGATGCCGAAGGAGTCCGAGAGAAATCCCGCGATGAAAGAGAACACGGCACCGCCCATCATCTGGAGGTTTGCAGCGATACTGAAAGCACCCGGGCTGCTTGCGTCGGGAACTCTTTTCCCTACACAGGAGAGCAGGCAAGGGTAGGTGAGGAACAGGAAGAATCCGAATACCGCCATGATTCCGACCGCGGCTCTTGTGTCGTCCGTAATCGAGAGGAGGATAGAACCGAATAGAACGGCTGCGTAAGAGAGGATGAGCAAGGGCCTGTGACCGATATAGGCCACGATTCTGCCATATAACATCGATGAAACCGTACCGGCTCCTATCCAGACGGCGAGGATGTAACCCGTGTGCGCCATGGAGACTGAAATCCGGTGGTGGAGCAGTGAAGGGGCGTAACCGATTATAATAAACCATGCGATGCCTCCGAGACAGAAAGCAGGCACAAGCGGTTTGAGGCTCAAGAACGCCTCTCTCCAGGATGGCATTGAAGGAGAGGAGTTTTTCTCCTCGGAAGCGTCACGGCCACGCCAACTCGTGATATAACCTGCTATCGATATGATCGTGGCAACAAAGGCCCAAAGAAGAACCGGGAATCTCCATCCACCCCTCTCAGCTAGAATACCGCCGATGGTGAAGGATACCAGAACGCCGAGGTCACCCATTGCGCTCTGGATTCCCATTGAGCGATCGAGTCCTCTCTCCCGTGCGAGGGTGTTTATCCACGCGATTCCGACGGGATGGTAGAAGCTGGCGGATACCCTGAACATAAGGAACACTAGGAGGAAGGTGAGGAAACGCTCGGTGGTAGAAATAAGGATGAGAGACAACCCGATGCATAATATCGCAGTTGGAAGGATCTTTCTGTAGTGCCTTTCCCTGGCGAATGATCCGATGAGAAACTGTGAGACAATTGTCACCGCGAGTCCTGCAAGGTAGACTGTTCCGATCTGGGAGTATCTCGTTATGATGAATCCCTGATCGTAGAGAACAGGGTAGATTAGGGGAAGAGTGACCACGGCCGCATCATTCACGAAGTGAAACAGAGAAATGGAAAAAAGGGACCGCGCGAAACTTGCTCTCGATCCATCTTTTTTTTCGAATGATTCGGATTCTTTCAATAGCCTCAGAGTCTCTTTCATAAGAATTCCCTTCGATCCGATATTACGCTTAATCTAAGAAAACGGACAGGAAGATTTCAATAGCAAAAAAGGATGCAGCCCCCTTTATCAAAGGCAGCTGTTTCTCCTGTTAAAAAACAGTTGACATGAGAAGGTCATTGTACTAAAGTACAATGAAGAGCGGAAACTTTTCGACCGGAGGTGATGGATGAACAAAGCAGAACTCGTAGAGGCTCTCGCTAAGAAGACCGGAATGAGTCAGAAAGATGCACGAAGAACCGTCGAAGCTCTCTTCAGCACAGATCCCGGCACTGGAATCATCGCCGCCCAGCTCGATCGGGGCAACAGGGTGCAATTGACCGGCTTTGGCACCTTCGAGATCAGGAACAGAAAAGCGAGAACCGGAAGAAACCCGCAGACGAATGAGACAATTCATATTCCCGGGAGGAGATACCCCACGTTCAAACCTGGCAAGGCCCTGAAGGAGAGAGTGAAGGAGTAGGGTCATAGGATCTATTATGTGATGCATCTGGAGGCATTCGTGCCTCCATTTTTATGTCCTCTTTCGCTGAAACAAATGAACCATGTGGGAGTATAAGAGGCGAAAGGAAAAAAATGGATTTCAGATCGACACTCAAGTCCATTGCACTCCTTGCGTGTCTGTGTCTTATATTTTTCAGCTCAACCCTTCACTCGCATGGAGTGTGGACTACGGGACGAGGAATACATCCTGGCCGGCTGAGGTGCATGGGGTTTAACCTCGAGTCGAGAGCGGCTAAATCGTTCATAACCGGTCCCGTCATGATGAGAGCTCAGCAAGAGTCTCACAGAGTGGGGATCATTAGAATCGAATTTCAGCCGGATCAGGATGACAGTACCACAGGAAATGGGTTATTCGGTAACCTGCCTTTCTACCATCCTCATCCTGATACCATACTGGCCCGCCAGGGATATGTTGTCAGGGATAGTACAATAAACAGCAGGTCTAAGTTTTACTACTCCAAACACATCCAGTGGATGAGAGAATATTTCGAAGCCACATCCCGCGGGCTCTTCACCATCTCAGACCTGGACACGGTAACCGATATCACCCCCATAATACAGCTCAGTGAGAAGATGGGAGTATACGGTGATAATGAAGATTTCACCGGGAACATGCTCCGGTTCGTGAACGACTCTGTGAGAAGTGCAGACACCCTTACGACTTTCGATTTTGCGAGATACGATGCCCTGCTCATTTTTCACGCAGGTGCGGGGGAGGAGTCGGATTTTGGTCCTCCAGAGGAATTCTATCCTGGAGATTCACCGCGTGATCTTCACTCGGCATACATCCCCTTTGAGGCCCTGAGGGAGTACCTTGGCGAAGGTGATCCCGATTATATGGGTATCCCCACGACCAGTGAGGCAGGTGAGACGACATACGTAAGGAATGCACTCGTTGTTCCCGAGACTCTAATCCAGGATTCTGTTTATAATCCGTCAGCTGTGTATCTCGATATCCTTGGAGTAGTAGTCCACGAATACGGTCACCACCTGGGTCTACCCGATCTCTACGATCCGGCGCATCCCACCAGGCCGGCTATCGGCAACTTCGGTCTCATGGGTACGGGCGCTTACAATTCCTCAGCGAGGCTCCCATCCGAGCCGATCGGGTGGTCGAAATACTACCTCGGCTGGGTTGATGCTACAGAAGTGATGTCTGACACTAACGGCATCGAACTAATGGCAAGCGAGGGAGCGGGTGAGAAGGCGAAGCTCATAAAAGTGCCGATTTCATCCTCCGAGTACTACCTCCTCGAGAACAGGGTGAGGGACCGGGATTTTAATGGAGAGTTCGAGTTCTACGATGTTGATGGAGACAACTGGCCGGACCTCATGACTGATGGATACAGGTTGCCCGATGGAACCTTCTCAGAGTTCGATTTCGCCCTCCCAGGGATAATAACATATCCGGATAATCCTAAGCCGGGATCCGGTGTTCTAATATGGCACATAGACAACGAGGTGATAAGAGGCGCCTTCGATCCGCAGTTCAACCAAAACTGCATAAACTGTAACATCTCCAGACAGGGGGTCGACCTAGAAGAGGCAGATGGTATTCAGCATCTCGATGAGTTGTATCCTGCAACCATCGATCCCGGATACGGTTCACCATTCGACTCCTACGGTGGTGAGGTGAGTGGGGTAAAACAGGCTCTGTACGGTAACCTCAACACCCTTTTCGGCCCATCGACCAACCCCTCCTCGACGAGCAACTTGGGTATGGCAACCAACATCAGCATCTCCGGATTCCGTTCCCTCACGATTGACCCGTCGCGGAGCCTGGTTGATACTATAGTCGGTGTTGATATCAGCTTCGAAGAGAAGCTCTTGGGATTTCCGGTCGTTCTGAGAGAAGAGGACCAGATGGACTTCGAGAAAGACCCCGGACTTTTCAACGGGAACTCGATGGCCCTGGCAGATCTGGACAACGACGGAGCTTGTGAGATCGTCGTAGTAACCAGGGAAGGCGATGTGTTTATTATAGACTCGCGGGGACGCACCTTTCCGGAAGGCTCCGCTGATATCTCGCCGTACATTTCAATCGGCAAGACCGTGAGCTCCTCGCCGTCTCTGGGGGATCTGGATGGGAGCGAGATGCACGATATCGAGATCGCCGTTCTTACAGAGGATGGCGACCTCTATGCTCTTCTGTCGGGGGGGCCATCCGGCCAGGATGTGATAGCGCAGGGATTTCCCGTCAAACTCGAAGGGAGTGACCACAGAGGTCCACTGTGTTTCGACCTGGATGGAAACGGTACGGATGAAATCATAACTACCTCCCAAGCCGGTGGCCAGCTGAAGGTGAGTGTCACAGGTGGTGATGGATTGAGCCAGGACGCCTGGCCGATCACAATCGATGAAGAATCGATCGCAATCCCGGCCATCTACCCGCACATAATATCCGGGGTTCGTGCAGACAGCGCCGATATCATTCTTGTGACCACCGATGGAACGGTTTACCGTATCTCCGGACGCGGCGAGGTCCTGTGGCATGTATCTCTCGATGAAACTGTTGAAGTACCGCCGGTACTGGCTGATCTTGACAGGGACGGTGACATAGATGGCGATAACATAGCAGAGCTGAGAGGCGATCTCGAGATAGTGGTGGGAACCGTCGACGGCGACGTATACGTGATCTCTTCGGATGGTGAATTGCTGCCCGGCGGCCCTCAGTCGACAGGCGGCAGGATACGGTCACCACTGGCGGCAGCCGATGTTAATATGGACGGCTATGTCGAGATAGTCACTCTTATCGAGGATAGCTGGGATCTTAACATATACAGATTGAATGATACCGGCAACGCACTCATGAAGTTGAGACAGTTCCCGAAGCATATACCGGTTCAGGATGTGAGTGGATCAAAACCATATTTTTCATCTCCTGTCACCGCCGACATTGATGGAGCAATCGCTGCTGATCAGGGGAGGTTTTCAGGTGAGGAGATACTCTTTGGAACGAAGGATAACAAGCTTCTCGTGTTCGATGTAAGCGAGGCCACCTCACCCATAAAGTCGTATCCACTCGGGGGAGATCTTGTTGCGAGCGCCGCAGTCGGCGATGTTGACGACGATGGTCTCATCGATATATTAGCTTCGGACGACAGGGGCTACATATACGGCTGGAAGACAGAGATGAATGCCTCCCAATCAAGAAGTTCATGGAGTCAGCTGGGCAGTGACTTCACGAGGAAGTATGCCAATGTTGATTCCCTACTCCTTGCGATACCGAGTGAACCCCCTGTTTTTACACAAGACAGCCTCTATGTGTATCCCAATCCGTTTATTCCAAGCAAGCACAGCAAGGTGAATATCCATTTCGAAGTGGATCGTCAATTCATGGAAGCTAAAACATATATATTTGATATATCTGGAAGAAGGATCAAAGAAATCGAATTGTTCGATAACAGCGTGAAGGAGCCAGGTGATTTCAATCCTAATTTCAGGATAGACGATCTATCAAGCGGTGTTTACATACTTGCCCTTGAGCTTAACATGGTTGAAGGAAATAAAAAGCATTTGTACAAAAAATTCGCGATCGTGAAGTAGTTACAGCTCTGTGACATTACATTATAGAAGGAGCCCGGATCATGAACTCTATGACAATGAGAACGGCTTTCATGCTTCTTTTGCTCGCCTCTTTCTCAATCGATTCCGGTTTTTCCAATGACAGAACCGGCAGCGGCCTTGCCTTTCTCAGGATAGGAGTCGGGGCCCGGGCATCCGGCATGGGTGAGGCATTCGTCGCTGTGAGTGACGATGCATCAGCCACATACTGGAATCCAGCCGGATGTGCACTCATTGAGAAGACCGAGGTGATGTTCATGAACAATTCCTTCATCCAGGACATCTCTCAGGAGTTCGTGGCGGTGGTTACGAGTTTCGGGGACTTCAAGGTGGGTGGCGCCTTCAATCTTGTCAACCTCGGCACTCTGGAGAAGCGTGATGAAACTGGAGAACTGCGTGGAGAATTCAAGCCCTTCGATCTTGCCGCCTCCTTCAGCCTGGCTTATCCCGTGATGGACTGGGTCGATGTGGGAACAAGCGTGAAAGGCGTCATGGAGGATATAGACACAGAGACCGCATACGGCGCGCTTTTTGATGTCGGTTTCATTCTGAGGTTGCCTGTGGATGGGCTGTCGGTGGGAGGAGTCGTCCAGAATATTGGCCCTGCTATAAAGTTCATAGATGTGGCTTTCGATGCTCCGAGGACCTGGCGTGGTGGAGTATCCTACGTTCGCACCATTGTCGGATTTTCAAGCCAGGTCGGTCTCGCGCTTGATCTTGTCTCTCCAATGGACGACGATTTCCAGGTGAACGTGGGGGGGGAGGTGGAGTACAACGAAATCGTAGCGGGAAGACTTGGCTTCCGCGGTGGGGCGGACACGCAAGGCATAACCACCGGCATCGGAGTTCGCTACAGGGGCTTTATCATAGATTATGCATATGTACCTTTCTCCGAGAATCTAGGAAACACGCATCGAATAGGGATCTCCTACAGGTTCCGGTAAGACCATCCCGCACCTATCCTTGTATTAGAACGCATGCCGTATTATCTTTAGAATCGAAACGGCCCTATGAGGTTCATTCTATGCGCTATCCACTCCTGGATTTCGTCTCTGTAGCCGGTGTGAACGATGGAAAGTCAGATCGGATCCTTTCAAGACGGTTCCACAGCGGAGAATCTGAAGGCAAGGCTCGTAGAGGTCGTAAGTCTTTCTTGGAGCTTGCAAGAGGTGGTCTCCCCGTTGTTGGTCACGGCACCCCTTCTCCCTCTCTCGATTCATTGCTCGGAGAGTGCGGTTCCGCTTACATAGATACAGAGTGTATCTCCCGTATCCTTGTTCCGACGCTTCCCTCTTTCGAATATGAGAACGTGTGCCTGGCTCTGGGCATACCGGCGAGAGGGGATGAGCCATTCCGTACAGGCAAACTTTTCATGAGACTCATGGAATCGGCATCTTCTCTTGACAGGAGGACGATTCTGCTCCTAACAGGTCTTTTGTCTATATCCGGTAAGACTTCTCTCGCAGCTATCATGGGCCGCTTAGCGGACTCCGCTGCCGGCCGGCCACAACATCCTGGAGTTGTGAGCGTGGAGTCGAATCTTGAAGATGTTCGAGGTGACGCGGGGGAGGTAAGCCCACTCCGGTGGCCAGAGATACTCGGTGTGCTTGGCAGGGATGGGACTCTCGCTTCGGTGATTGAGAACTACGAGGAGCGGCAGGAACAGCTCGATATGGCGAAGGCGGTTGCGGAAGCGGTGAATTCCGGGAAGATACTGCTTGCAGAGGCCGGGACAGGGACCGGGAAATCCTTTGCCTATCTCGTGCCCACAATCTTCTGGGCCGTGAATAACAGGCGTCGGGTCGTCGTTTCGACCAATACGAAAAACCTGCAGGATCAACTCTATGAGAAGGATCTTCCCTCTCTCGAGAGGGCGATGCCGCTGCCTTTCACTTACAGAATTCTCAAGGGAAGGCAGAACTATCTCTGCATGGAAAGACTTTACGAGGTGGTCAATTCTGCCCCGTTGCTGATAAAACCCGCCGATGCCGAGAAGCTCTTACCGCTCATCACCTGGTCGAGTATGACCGAAACGGGCGACATCGCTGAGAACAGAGCCTTCGATCTACAGAAGGATAATATGATATGGCAAAAAGTGAGCTGTGACCACCGTTACTGCCCGGCCCGGGACGATTTGAGGGGCTGCTTCCTTTCACGTGCAAGAAAAAATGCGCTTGAGTCGCATGTCGTAATCGTCAACCATGCCCTTTTGCTCAACGACATCCTCATGGACCGGACCATCCTCGGGAAATACGAGTGTCTAGTGATAGATGAGGCTCACAACCTGGAGAAAGTTGCACACGAACAGCTCGGCAGGAGTGTCAACTACTTCAGATTTCATCGTTTCTTCGACCGAGTATTCGGCGGAGAGGGTGGCGGAATCGGGCTGCTGGAACCGATTCCCGGCGGAGGGTACGTAAAATCACCCCAAGCGAGGCAGCTGATCCTGGCCTTGACTGAAAATGTGAAGAAATGTCGGCGCCGGCTCGCCGTGTTCTTCACTTCCCTCAACGAACTCCTAATGCCATCAGGCGCTGGATATGTTGAGAAAAAGAGATTCAAACCCGGGGATCGAATTTCCTCCTCTCTGACCGAGCTGGGAGAGGCTCCTCTCGAATCGCTTCGCCATATACAGTTACAGATGGCCCGGCTATACAATGCCTTGAGCAGGGATAACGAATCAGGAAGCACCGGTGAAAGATCATACCTGAAGGAAATCAGGGGGGTCCTTGAGGAACTGACCGAAATGATCGGTGATTTCGAGTTCCTAAGCCAGGCACAGGAAGAAGACTGGGTATACTGGATTCAGGGAGATGAAACACCGGGGAGAATGGATTTCATCTCAATCAGGTCATGCCCCATCGATGTGGCGCCATTTTTCAAGGAGATGCTCTATGAGAGCACGAAGACGGTCATCATTTCGTCGGCGACGATATCCATCGCAGGGGATTTCTCCTTCTCTTCGAAGGTCCTGGGCGTAGATCTCATCGAGCCGCAGCGTGTGATAAATTTTTGCGGCGGCACCTCTTTTCCGCTCGATGAGCAGGTGCTTCTTTTACTTCCGACATTCATTCCATCGGTACTCGATGAGCGGTTCGTGCAATACCTGCCTCAACTGCTCGAGAGGGCCGTGAAAACTGTAAGAGGGGGCACTCTCGTTCTATTCACCTCGAGGGAGTGGCTCAAGCGTACGCAATCTGAACTGAAACGGCTTCTTGTCCCAATCGGCGTGCGGAGCATGGCACAGGGTGAAGATGGTTCCAGAGAGGTTCTGCTCGAGCGGTTCCGTGCCGGAAGCCATTCGGTTTTATTGGGTACGGATAGCTTCTGGGAAGGAGTCGATGTGCCTGGCGAGGCCCTTCAGCTCGTTATCATTGTGAGACTGCCGTTCCCTGTTCCTTCGGAGCCAATCACAGAGGCGATCTCAGAGAGGATGAGCATGGAAGGGATCAACCCCTTCACCGATTACTCACTTCCCAGAGCCGCGATCAGGCTCAAGCAGGGATTCGGCAGGCTCATCAGAAATCGGCTGGACAGGGGGGCTGTGCTAGTGCTCGATAAAAGGATTGTGGAGAAACGCTACGGTGCATATCTTAGGGAAGCTCTCGGTGTCAAGCCGGTTGTGATGGATGACAGCGATGATCTCTTCTGTGTCCTAGGAAGATGGTGTGAAAGCTCAAATGATATAGGATGTCCTGAATACTTATAGGGAGGCGAGAATGGAGAAGAGCACGATCGAAGCGATAAAGGCCCCTCGAGGCACAAGCCTCACGTGCAAAGCCTGGCATCAGGAGGCCGCGATGAGGATGCTCATGAATAACCTCGAAGTCGGAGAGGATCCAGAGAACCTCATCATATACGGGGGTTCGGGTAAAGCGGCCAGGAACTGGGACTCTTATCATGCAATTATTGAAAGCTTAAAGAAGCTTGAGAACGACGAGACTCTGCTCGTCCAGTCGGGCAAGCCCGTGGGAATCTTCAGGACCTTCGAACACGCGCCGAGGGTTTTGATTGCGAACTCCAATCTGGTAGGCAACTGGGCAACCTGGGATGAGTTCAGGAGGCTCGAGGCCCTCGGGCTCATCATGTACGGCCAGATGACTGCCGGCAGCTGGATATACATCGGCACCCAGGGAATCCTGCAGGGAACGTACGAAACTTTCGCTGCGGCGGCGAAGCAGCATTTCGGTGGGGATTTGAGGGGGCGTCTTCTCCTGACCGGTGGGCTCGGGGGAATGGGTGGAGCTCAACCGCTTGCCGCAACCATGAACGGGGCTGCGTTTCTCGGCATAGAGGTCGACCCGGGGCGAATTCAGAGGAGGCTCGACACTGCCTATCTCGATATCGTGTCCCATGATCTGGACGAGGCTCTAGGGATAGTCCTCGAGGCAAAGGAGAAGAAGAAGCCGGTATCCGTTGGCCTGGTGGGCAACTGTGCCGATGTGCTGCCGGAGATAATAAGGAGGGGGATAGTGCCCGATCTCCTCACTGACCAGACGAGCGCCCACGATGAACTCAACGGATACGTACCGGCCGGTATGCCGTTGGAGAAAGCTTTTAAACTCAGGTCACAGAACCCCGAAGAGTACCGCAAGAGGGCCTTAGATTCCATTGGCATCCATGTCAGGGCAATGCTCGAGCTGAAGCGTAAGGGTGCTGTGACCTTCGATTACGGGAATAACATCAGGGGACAGGCTCTGCGGGTCGGGGTGGCTGATGCCTTCGAGATCCCGGGATTCGTTCCCGAATACATAAGACCCCTTTTCTGCGAGGGGAAGGGGCCCTTCAGGTGGGCCGCGCTATCAGGGGAACCTGAAGACATATATGAGACAGACCGTGTCATTCTCGAAGAGTTCAAAGAAGACGAACCGCTCGTGAGGTGGATCAAGCTCGCTCGCGAGAAGGTTGCATTCCAGGGACTTCCCTCCAGGATTTGCTGGCTCGGCTACGGCGAGAGGGCCACATTCGGTGAGAGGATAAACCATCTGGTAAGCAAGGGGGTTGTGAGGGCCCCGATCGTGATAGGCCGCGACCACCTCGACTGCGGCTCCGTCGCCTCACCCAACAGGGAGACAGAAGGGATGAAGGACGGATCGGATGCAATAGCCGACTGGCCGATACTGAACGCCATGCTCAACGTGGCCAGCGGTGCAAGCTGGGTATCCTTCCATCATGGCGGTGGAGTGGGAATCGGATACTCGCTGCATGCCGGCCAGGTATCGGTTGCGGACGGGACAGCTCTTGCCGCCAAGAGGCTTGAGCGGGTCCTCACAAATGACCCGGGAATCGGCATTGCCCGACATGCCGATGCCGGGTATGAGAAGGCGGTGGAAGTGGCGCGAAGAAAACAGGTTAAAATCCCCATGCTCCCAAAAGAGCGAAGCTGAAACGTGGCCTCGGTTCGTGAAAAAGGCCGAATAATCGTGAAAAATGACGAGTGGCCGATCGCTCGATGGGGGTGAGTGGGTGGGAAGCGATTGGGACCGAGGATTTGTTAACAAATAGCATAAGATTTTAATTTCTATATATTGTAATAAGATACTATAATTTCTTAATGTTATACTTTAAGAAGGCTTGAAATCTTCACAATCCTCCAAGGGAGGAGAGCATGCTCTCCTATCCGGCACAGAACCTGCAATTTACAATAGAGGCTCTATGAGAAGGCCCTCAGCATGGCAGAGGGACAAGCCGTGAGGTCCCGGTATGCGATCGGGACCTCATTCACTATCCATGCGACCCCAGCTTCCTTACGAGAAACCTTACAGCAGAATACACCGCCGGAATGGCCACGAGGAGGATGAGTATCGTGTTCGAGACCTGATACTTTTCCCCGATAAGGGCCAGGAGGTAGTACCGGGGTGCCCTTCCCACGAACGTAGCAACCGCATAAGGGGACCTTCCATAGCCCGATGAAATCGAAAGCCATCTCACCGGATCTACGGGAATGGGAAGAAAGTTTGTTAAGGTGAGAATCGCAAACGGAAACTGCCAGTACCACTCTCTGAATTTTAGATATAGCCTTCTTTTCTTGATTCTATCGGCGAACTTCCTTTCCGATAGGTAAGAAACGATCTGGTATTCATTGACATTCGCTATCGAGGTACCGGCTGCCCCGAGGATCCCTACAAGGACCGGTTCATACATTCTCCCGAGCCCGATAATAACAGGGTTCGTAGGTAACGGGATGAAGGTGTTGGGAAAGGACATGTAAAGTAGAAAAAGGCCAGTCCAATGGTAGGTGCCTTCCCAATACGTTCCTACAGCGAAGAGCATGAGGCAGAAAATTCCAAAGAATGCAAAGTATACAAACAGCTCCTTCAAACCCACGGAAGAGGACCTTCCCTCGGATTGTTCCCTCGCAGCCATACTCTTCATCGACCATCCCTTTTAAGCTTATTTCAAATGCCGGACCTTCGCTCCATTATGCATCGTCGATTTCCTCTTGTCAATGCCTGGGGACCAGTGTAAATTCGAGTCGTACAGTCTTTCCAGGGCGGTGTAAAGACCGGCCACCCGTTTGCAGGCATGAGCGTTCATCTCTTTTCCGGGAAGGTATGAGTGGAAAAAGAATCGATAGACCTTCTGATCACGAATGTCGGTGAATTGCTGACCATGTCGGGCGGTTTGGGCCCGAGGGGTGGGAAGGATATGGCGGAGGTGGGATTGGTCAAGGGAGCGTCTCTTTCGATCAGGAATGGGACAATATTCTCATGTGGGAGTGAGGATTATGTGCTGAGGGGGGTCGAAGGGCACACAGTGAGTGAAAATATAGATGCAGGGGGCCGATTGCTCACCCCTGGATTCATCGATCCTCATACCCATACTGTATTTGCGGGTAGGAGGGAAGGCGAATTCGAAATGAAAGTGGGTGGAGTCTCATATCAGGAAATCGCCAGGTCTGGGGGCGGGATCCTGGAAACGGTGAGACAGGTTAGGAAAGCGAGTGTCGATGAACTCGTTAGCCTCACACTGCCAAGGCTCGACATCATGTTGAGCCACGGGACAACCACAGCGGAAGTAAAAAGCGGATACGGCCTCACAACTGACGATGAAATAAAGATGCTAGAGGTGATAAGGAGGCTCAATGAGATTCACCCGATCGAGCTGATCCCTACCTTCCTCGGAGCCCATGAGTTCCCGCCGGAATATCAAAACAGGCGGGATGAATACGTCGATCTGGTGGTCGATGAAATGTTGCCGGCTGTTGCATCCCTGGGTCTGGCCAGATTCTGTGATGTGTTCTGTGAGATGGGCTGGTTCGATCAAAAGCAGAGCAGAAGAATACTGACTCGAGCGAAGCAGCTCGGCTTCGATCTCAGGATCCATGCCGATGAATTCAAGCCGAGCGGGGCAGCAGAGCTTGCCGCAGAACTCGGAGCCCTAAGTGCGGACCATCTCGTTATGGTGAGTGAGGAGGGAATGAGCGCCATGAAGGAAGCGGGAGTTGTAGCGACGCTCCTTCCTGGAACTGTATTCTTCCTGGATCTTGATGAGAGGCCCCCTGTGGGAAGGATGAAGGAGCTCGGTCTGCCAATTGCCCTTGCAAGCGACTTCAATCCGGGGAGTTCAATGACCCAGAATATGCAGATCATCATGTCCATTGCGGCCATAATTTTGAAACTCACCCCCGCAGAGTGTTTTACAGCGAGTACAGTAAACGCGGCTCATTCACTCGGGATCGCTAAGGAGGTCGGTAGCATAGAAGTGGGGAAGTCGGCTGATCTCGTGATCTTCGACGCTGATGACCACAGATCGATCGCCTATAACTTCGGTGTGAACCATTGCAATACTGTTATAAAGAAAGGCAAGGTGGTGTATAAGGCGGACTAATGGCACATTGAATGAGCTTGCTTTTATACCTGAGAAGTTATATTATAAATTGAAACCTGCTTGCAATTTTGCGGAATGCTCCGGGAGACACTCGTGAAAAAGAAGGACAAAGATACGGTAGTATCACTCGAGATGATCCAGGAACCTGTCCAGTGCGAACTGCTCGAGGTTCAGTCGTTCATCAGTGATCTCCTGATGAAGGAATTTTATTTTCTCGAGGATATCGCATCCCACGTGAGCAGTATGAAGGGTAAGCTCTTCAGGCCAACCCTGTTGCTCCTCGCAGGGAACCTCACCGATGGCGATGGCAAGGACAAGAGTATGGTGTCTATGGCTGTAGTGGTGGAGATGATCCACACGGCGACTCTCGTCCATGATGATTTCATAGATAACGCAAAGTTACGCCGGGGTATCCCGACTTTGAATGACAGGTGGAGTGATCAGGTTTCAATCATCATGGGGGATTATCTTTATTCAAGGTCACTTATGGAGATGGTGAATGTTGGTGATCTGGAAGTAATGCAAGTTATATCCGGAGCCTGCCGCAGGATTGCTCTGGGGGAAATGATGGAGCTCAATCTCACGAACAAGATATATCAAACGGAAGAGCAGTATTACGAAACGATCAGTCATAAGACAGCGGCTCTTATCAGTGCATCCTGCGAGGCTGGAGCGCTTATCTCTGATTCAGAGTACAGGAAGAATCTGCGTAAGTACGGGGAGAACCTCGGTGTGGCCTTTCAGATCGTAGATGATATATTCGATTATACTGGAAAGAGCAATGTCATCGGGAAGGTTGTCGGCACTGATCTCAGGGAGAAGAAGGCGACACTTCCGCTTCTCCATGCTTTGAGGAGCATGGATGAGGGGGAGAAGCGATACATGGAGAATTTGTTTTCGAAGAAGGAAACCGGGCCAGAGGACTTCGTTGAAGTTTCCCGTATCATTGAGAAGCACGGCGGCTTTGAGTTTGCCATGACGCAGGCAACGTTTTTCGCACAGGAAGCGAGGAAGGCAATCGAGGGAATCAGTCCCTCGAGATACAAGGAAAGTCTTCTGGATGCCGTAGACTATGTTGTTGAAAGGGATAGGTAGATAGGGTGCTCAGACACGAGAGGAAAAAGTTAAAGACTTACCTCATTGTACTGGCCATCGGATTCCTCATAGGAGGACTCCTCAGTCAGATCTTTGTCTGGGTTCTTCCTGACGGCGTGGTGAAAGAGACGTTCATCACATCCATAGAGGGCAGTTTCGGCCCTGCCAGGATTGATTTAAGTGTGATAAACATGACGATCGGGGCAGGACTTAGGCTTAATATCATGAGTGTCGTCGGAGTGTTCATTGCCTCATATCTGTTCCGTTCGTTTCTCTAGAAGTTCTCAAGGGAGGTGAGAAGAAATGGGCTTTGGGAATATCGGGCTTACCGAACTCATCGTAATCCTTGCCGTGGTTCTTCTTCTCTTCGGAGCCAAGCGCATTCCCGAAGTAATGCGTTCATTTGGTAAAGGAGTAAGCGAATTCAAGAGAGGAATAAAGGAACTGGAGAACGACATCCAGGACAGCTCGGACCTATCGGAAAATAAGAAGAGCGACAAGAAATAACGAATCGGTCAAGATTGCTGGAAGAATAGTTCGCGGTTGTCCTCGATTTCAGCCTCATCCTTGAGAGCTTCGTACCACCTGCTCATCACGCTGTTTGTCTGGTACGTCTCGAGCTCTCTTCGAAGGTTCTCCTTAGCGTTCTCGAAGGCTTCCTCATCGATCTCTATTCTCTCAAGAACCTTCAGTATAAAGAGTCCGTTCGGGAGCGTTATCACGTCGCTGATTTCTCCCTCCTCGAGTCCAAAGGCGGTTCCTGTGAATTCGGTATATCTACCGATGCCGGGGACTATCGCCCGTCTCGTGATCTCACCGGTCTCCTTGTATTCGACACCGAACTCGAACTCATCTGCGATCGGCTGAAGAGCGCCTGATGCTAATATGCGCGCCCGGGCCTCTTCTGCAATCTTTCTCGCTTCATCAGTCCTTTTCTCATCAAGGATTTTGCCTTCGATCTCGGTTCTGACCTCTGCAAGATCCTTGAAGCCTTCAGGGATGATCTCCTTTACCCTGAAGATAAGGTATTTATCACTTACCTTCAAAACATTGGATATATCTCCCTCGGAGTGGGTGAAGGCAAAAGCTGCGGGCACGCTTGTGGGACCGATCTCTGGAAGGTATTGTCCTCGCGAGACGGGATCAGCTGTTTTCACTTCGATACCGAGGCTGTCTGCTGTGGAGTAGAAATCCGGGGCCCTGACGAGCTCGTTTCTGACATCCTCGGCCCTGTCGCTGATTTCGTTCACGGTCAGATAACTCGGTTCGAGTTTGAAGAGGATATGTCGCAGCCATACCTCCTCACCCCGCTCCTGGGTTTTCCTCCTATCTTCACACTTGATTATATGCAAACCATATTGTGAGGTGACGACATCCGATATCTCTCCCGGTTTCAGTGAGAACGCCGCCTCATCAACGGGCTTCACCATCCTTCCCCGGGGCACCCATCCCAGGTCTCCGCCTTTCTCTGCTGTGCCGGCGTCCAAGGAATAATCCCTCGCTACCTCTTCGAAGGGAGTACCCTCGGATAGGAGTTCTTTCACCTCCTTGATCGCATCCATTGTTGCAAGTGTGTCCTCGCTGTTGGGCAGGATGGGGAATTCGACGTATTCCAGCACTACCTGCTTATTCACTTTATATTTGCTTCTGTTCTTCTCGTAGTATAGCTCGATTTCTTCATCTGTGATATCGACTGCATCATCCTCCACGAGCTCGGCCGGGTTGAATATGAGGTACCCGACCTTAACTTTTTCGTTTCTTATCCTGTATTCGTCCTTGAGCTGGTTATCTGTGATGTGTATTGTAGAGAGAAGATAATCCTGTAGTTTCTGGATCGGTAGATAAGATCTGTACCAGTTTTCGAGCTCCAGTACAAAACCTTCGTTCTGGGGACTGTAGAGTGCCTGTAGGTATTTCGCATGATCGAATTGTCCGTCTGTAAGAAACACGTCATTCGTCTTAATGAAATCTGGTGGGTTGTTCTTCATCTCCTCGAGAATTTCCTCATCCGTGACCGTGATGCCCATGTTACTGATCTCCTGGCTAACGAGGATTTTGTAAACAATCTCATCCCAAACCTGCTCCTCGATTTTCATGAAATCCTCGTCAGTCAATGAATCCTTAGATTGTCTCATCTGCATTAGCAGTTGGCTTCGCATATCATTGTACATCGAATAGGTGATCTCGATACCATTCACTGAACCAAGGGCCGTTATCACAGGACCGCGGCTCCCGGTGACGTTTACACCGAGCTGAAGGAAAATGAATCCAATGACGAAGGCCGCAGCCACTATTATCATGATCGTCTTGGTGCTTCTTCTCAATGCTTGCATCATGGTGACAAACTCCGTTTTCGGGTCTTATGGCTAATTAATTTAAATTAATTGTTTCCCCCAATCAAGGGATCAGGCCAGGAATCTCACTGGATTTCCGTTCAGTGTTGTGCCATGAGAAGGACTAGCTCCTTTTTCTTGACACGGGCTGGGGGCGCTGTTATTATATTTTCATAGTTCTCCCCTCTTTCCCGGCCCATTTAACGCAAAAATAGAGCGGAGCTTATATTTCCCAAGGAAAGAATAAGAAGATGCATAGTTCAAGGTTTTTTGCGAGGTTGGCTGATTCATACAGAAAACAGGGGAACCTGGATAGGGCAATCGAGGTTTTAAAGGAAGGGCTGCAAAAGAGCCCGGATTATCTAACAGCTCGCATCATTCTTGCAGCATGTTTTGCGGAAAAAGGCGATCACGATAATGCCCTGAAAGAGTATGAGTACATTCTCAAACTGGATCCGTTCCATACCGCTGCAATGAAGAAAATGAGTGCGCTTCTTGCCTCTGTGGGGAGGCTGGAGGAGTCGAAGGACCTCGTACTTCGCTACCTCGAAGAGGTCCCTGACGACGAGGGGATGCTAAGGATGCTCGCTACACTCGAGGATGAAGCTGCCCGAGGCGCAGGCCGTGATGAAAAAGAGGCTGAAACGGAGGAGTCAGTTCCAAAGACACCTTTCGAGGAGTTCACGAAGGCGAATGAATCGGGGAAAGTGACCTCGGGTGGGGGGCCAAAACCAACCGCCACCAGGGGCGAGGAGGATGAGCTCATCTCAACGATGACCCTCGCCGAAATCTACGCATCTCAGGGATTCTACGACAAAGCAATAGAGATTTATGGGAAAGTTCTTGCGAGGGAGCCATCGAATGAGATCGCAAAGGAGAGGATTGAGGCGATACAGAAGGGGGGAACCGGCCGTAGAGTTCAGGTTCCGAGAGAAAAAGGGCCCCAATTGGAGCAAGAGGAGGCAAAGGAGAAAGTCGATTGGGACAGCGGTGGAGTTCCTGGTGAAGTTGTAATAGATGAAGAGTATGAGAGATTCAAAAAATGGCTCAGCGACCTCACGAGGAAGAAGGCTGAAACGAGTAAATCGAAACGACGAGAGATGGAGGAATAAGGCCTTTGGCTACAACGGCTGATTTCAGAAACGGTATGATCATACAGGTCGATGGCCAGCTTCAGACAATCGTCGAGTTTCTGCATGTGAAGCCGGGCAAGGGCGGGGCTTTCGTGCGTACGAAGCTCAAGAATGTGAAAACAGGTGCTGTTACAGACAAGACTTTCAGAGCTGGCGAGAAGGTGGAGGAGGTAAGACTTGAACGGAACCAGGCCCAGTACGTTTATTCTTCTGGGGATCTTTACTATTTCATGGATCTGGAGACGTTCGAACAATTTCCGGTCGAGAAGAACATGCTCGGAAACCAGGTTCAGTACCTTAAGGAGAATATCATCTGCGAAACTCTCTCACATGATGGCAAGATAATCGGCATAGATCTCCCTATCTTCGTAGAACTGGAGGTCGTGGAGACAGAACCGGGGATCAGGGGGGATACTGCACAGGGAGGTTCCAAACCGGCGAAACTCCAAACCGGCCTTATTATCCAGGTGCCCCTGTTTGTCTGTGAGGGTGATACAATAAAAGTTGACAGAAGGACTGACACATACATCGAGAGGGTGTAGCTGGTTCGAACGGCTCGGCTTCGGTTCGGGCCGAGCTCACCATCATTAGAAGGAAGAGGGAAAATGCGATTATCCTATATAAAGAAACTCATCAATCTCCTGGAGGAGAGCGATATCGGCATGCTGGAGATCTCGAGGTGGGGTACGAGAGTCAGGATTGAGAAGGCAAATCCCAACTCGAATCCAAACAGTAATTCCGGTGAGATTGCGGTGAAGGAAGGGACGACAATAAAAGTCCCGGTGGCTGCCGAGGGGGATGAAACCACCGCTGAGGCTGGTGAGGTGAGGTCGGAGAATAGGTCAGAGAAAAACTACCACAAGATGACAGCACCAATGGTTGGCACTTTCTATAGAGCACCCTCTCCCGATGCACCCCCTTATATTGAAGTTGGTGATATTGTGTCGAAAGGACAGGTCCTTTGCATAATAGAGGCTATGAAGCTCATGAATGAGATACAATCGGAGGTGGAAGGAACCGTAAGGAAGATCCTGGTGGAGAATGCAGAACCAGTGGAATATGGACAGGAGTTGTTCCTGATAGAACCTTGAGAATTGCTTGCATAAGGGTTGAGGTGAGGTAGCTGTTTTTCACCTCAGCCTTTAATTGTAATGATGATCTTCGGTAAAAAGGGAATGTTGAGAACGGATTTTCAAATTCTGTCACCTGAATTGGAGTTGTTCAAATGTCCTCATTTGATATAAAAGCTCTGTTAACTGAAATGGTCCGATGGGATGCATCGGATCTTCACATCAAGGTCGGCAACCCGCCGGCTCTCAGAGTCCATGGAATTCTGAAAGACATGAACCTTCCTGTTGTAACCTCTGAACACGTCGATGAAGCATCCCGCACCCTACTCGATGAGGAGCAATACAACCTCCTCGAGAGTAAAAAAGAAATTGATTTTGCTTTCGATATAGAAAGGCTGGGAAGGTTCAGAACAAATATCTTCTATCAGAGAGGGACGAAAGCCATTGCAATCAGGCTTATACCCTCGAGAATAAAAACCACAGATGAGCTAATGCTACCGCCAATTCTCCAGGAACTGGCCTTGAAACCGAGAGGCCTCTTTTTAATCACGGGAATGACCGGCAGTGGAAAATCCACTACTCTCGCAGCGATGGTTGAGCACATTAACCTCAATTCGAGGTGCAATATTATCAGCGTTGAAGATCCTATTGAATTCGTTTACGCCGATAAGAAAGCCAGGATCAGCCAGAGGGCTGTGGGTAAGGATACCGATTCCTTTGCGAACGCTCTCCGGCACATTCTCAGACAGGACCCCGACGTAATCCTCATTGGTGAGATCAGGGATGTGGCTACGATGACCGTTGCGCTCCAGGCTGCTGACACCGGTCATCTCGTATTCAGCACGCTGCACACCACTGATAGCACACAGACAATAAACAGGATAATTTCATTCTTTCCGTTACATCAACATCAGGAGATACGGCTGCTGCTTGCGAGCACCCTTCTAGGCATAGTATCGATGAGGCTGATTCCCAGAGCCGATATCCCGGGGCGAGTGCCTGCGTGTGAGGTTATGGTGACAACGGAATCCATAAGGGAGTATATTAAGGATCCCATGAAGACGCATCTTATTCCGACACTCATAAAGGAAGGATACTCCCAGTACGGGATGCGAACCTTCGACCAGAGTCTGATGCAGATGTTTAGGGAAGGATATATCTCATACGAGAACGCTTTGCACCATTCCACGAATCCGAGCGAGTTTGCTTTAAGGATGAAAGGTATCAAATCTGCTTCTGATAAGTCCTGGGATGAATTCGAAAGATCGCCAGATGACAGGAACGGCAGGGGATCTCGTATCGATGGCCTGGACTAGTTATGATAAGGCGAGTCTTGATCGCAAACAGAGGTGAAATCGCCCTCCGGGTGATAAGAGCCTGTAAGGAACTCGGCATATCCACCATTGCAGTCTGGTCGGAAGCAGACAGGGATTCGCTGCAGCGCAGGTTCGCAGATGAGGACGTCTGCATAGGTCCGCCGCCCGCTGAAGAAAGTTACCTCAATGTACCGCGCATCATCGCCGCCGCCGAGATCACTAATGCGGACGCCATACATCCCGGCTATGGTTTTCTCGCCGAGAATGCGGAGTTCAGTGAGATATGCGAGCACCACAAGATCACATTCATCGGACCGTCTGCGGAGATGATACGCAAAATGGGGAACAAACCACTTGCGCGGGAACTCATGCAGAAGGCCAGGGTACCGGTGACTCCGGGCAGTAATGGTGAAGTGGAAGGCCTCCAGGAAGCCAGAAAAATTGCCGATCATGTAGGTTATCCGATAATCGTGAAGGCTTCCTGCGGAGGTGGGGGTAAGGGTATGAGGATCGTTAAAAGGGAGGAAGATCTGGCAAGGAATTTCGATCTCGCGAAAGCTGAAACAGAGAAGGCGTTTGGAGAGGGCGGCGTTTACATTGAGAAATACATCGCTCACCCGAGGCATATTGAGATTCAGTTGCTTGGCGACAGCCATGGTAACGTTGTATCACTCGGGGAGCGGGATTGCACGATACAGAGGAGGTACCAGAAGCTCATCGAGGAGTCACCATCACCTGTCGTGGATTCCCAGCTCAGGAAGAAGCTTGTCAAGGCAGCCGTGAGAGGTGCCAGGGAGATAGGTTACGTCGGAGCGGGAACGATAGAGTTCTTGCTTGGTGAGGGGGGAGATTTCTACTTTATGGAGATGAATACGAGGATTCAGGTCGAACATCCCGTGACAGAAATGGTATCGGGAGTTGACCTTATAAAGGAGCAGATCAGAATCGCAGCGGGAGAAACCATCAATTTCAAGGAGGACGGGATTAATCTCAACGGCCATGCCATCGAGTGCAGGATAAATGCAGAAGATCCTGATGATGGCTTCAGACCATCTCCCGGCAAGATCGCCTCTCTCAATATACCCGGTGGCCCTGGGGTGAGGGTTGATACTCATGTCTATGCACAGTATGTTATATCTCCGTATTATGATTCTCTGCTTGCGAAGCTAATCGTCCACGACAGGACACGGAAATGCGCTATTCAAAAAATGCGCAGAGCCCTCGAGGAGTTCGTAGTCGAAGGTGTGAAGACAACCATCCCGTTCCACAGGAAGATCCTAGAGAGCGAAACGTTTGCCGAGGGTAACTACGATACCCATTTTGTTGAGCATTTTTATTAGAGGGAACTGTGGCCAGGAAGAAGCCAGAATCGGGTAGCCGGGTCGTCGAAACGTCCGGATTCATGTTATGCCTTCTTGGAACTTTCATCCTGCTTTCATTTCTGCCACCCGATCTTGTGCATTGGGGAGTCGGAGGTCGTCAGCCTTCCAACATAACAGGCCCGGTCGGAAATATGGTCTCATCTCTGCTCACCAGTCTATTAGGATTCACCGGGCCTGTCGTCGGATTCATACTCTTACTGTTCGGCTGGAACCGGTTGAGGAGAAACAATCCCGGCAGGACGGTCAAGGCAATCATCCTTCTTTCTTCCCTGAGTGTCATAAGCATCACGATAGCTTCCCTCTTTGGAGTCAATGCCGATGCCGGTGGAGAGAAGCTTTATGGCATAACGGGCCAATTTCTTTCACGTACTCTTGTTGAGTGGTTCAGCTTTGTGGGATCACTGTTGATGATTGCCTTTTTCACTTCGGTCGTGCTCGTCTGGACAACGGGGTTCTCTCTTGCAAAGACTGCTTCGCTTGTGAGCACACTCGGGAGATTTTTCTTGAGGAGCCCGGCCTTCTTGCTGGGAGCCTTGATCGATGCTTACCAGGAGGTTGTTGACTGGAAGAACAGTCGAAGGAAATCAGCCGCTGAGAGGAGGGTTAAAAGGAGAGTGGAAGGTGCTCTCACAGAGAAACGGAGGCGGGTGTCTGTGAAAGGGGAAACGGTAATTGAGAAGAGAGTACCGATACCGGCGAAGAAGATGTCCACCGAAAGCCATCCAGCTGAGACGACTGGCCCCACGGAAGGAATCACACGTGCAGGGTCCGGAAATTATGTCCTTCCCGATCTCAGCCTCTTGAACGATCCGGAGGTCGTGGATGGATACAGGACCCAGGAGGAATTGAGCGGGCTGGGGAGCATACTTCTTTCGAAACTTTCAGATTTTAACATCAAAGGTGAGATAATAAACGTGACCGTGGGCCCTGTCGTCTCGACCTTCGAATTTAGGCCGGCTTCAGGGATCAAAGTCAGTCAGATAGTGGGGCTTGCCGATGACCTTGCTCTGGCCATGGAGGTAACGAGGATAAGGATCGTGGCTCCACTCCCGGGGAGGGGTGCGGTTGGAATAGAAGTGCCCAACAGTGAGAAGGAGATCGTTAACTTCAAGGAGATCATTTCCTCCGGAGCCTACACGAACTCGAAGGCGACGATACCAATTGCTCTGGGAAAAGATTCATTCGGTGATCCTGTAGTTTTCGACCTTGTGAGGATGCCGCACCTTCTCATCGCAGGATCAACCGGTTCGGGGAAGTCACAGTGCATACATACCATCATAATGAGCTTGCTACTGCGTTTTTCGCCCGATGAGGTCAGGCTACTGATGATCGATCCAAAGGTTCTCGAGCTTGTCTCCTACAACGGGATTCCGCACCTTCTCACACCGGTTGTCACTGAGCCCAAAGGTGCGGTGAGAGCGCTGAAATGGCTGATCGCAGAGATGGAGGAAAGATATAAGCTCCTAGCATCGATAGGTGTGAGAAACATCAGCGATTACAATCGCAAGGTAACGGTCAATTCCGAGGAGGATCAAGATGGCTTAATCCCCGGTGAAACGATGAGGGATTTGACTGAACTGCCATTTGTCGTGATGATCATCGACGAGCTCGCAGATCTCATCCTTTCCCTTCAGGCTGAGATAGAGGAGCCTCTGGCAAGACTTGCCCAGATGGCAAGGGGAGTTGGGATCCACCTCGTTCTTGCTACCCAGAGACCCTCTGTCGATGTTCTGACTGGAATGATAAAGGCGAATTTTCCATCGAGGATCTCATTCCGAGTTGCGACGAGGGTGGATTCGAGGACCATTCTGGATGCCAACGGGGCTGAGAAGCTGCTTGGTGCAGGGGATATGCTATTTCTACCGGCTGGGAGATCGAATGCAAGGAGGGTGCATGGATCATATATTTCTGATGATGAGCTTGGTAGGGTGATAGAGTTCTTGAAGAGAGGAGGTGGTGGAAAAGATAAGGAAAGTGAAACACTTCCGACTTTCGGTAGGGAACCGGGTTTTGATGAAACTTCGGAGGAACAGGATGAACTCTTCTGGGATGCCGTAAGACTCGTGTTGAGAACGGGTCATGGTTCGACCTCTCTTCTCCAGAGAAAGCTCAAGATAGGGTACTCGAGGGCTGCAAGGATAGTGGATCAGCTTGAAGATGCGGGGGTTCTTGGTCCACAGGTGGGAAGCAAAGGTCGAGATGTCCTCGTGGGTGAGGATTTTCTCGAAAAGTAACTCTCTGAACTGGAATAAGCTCTAGGATGTACATTCTTGGAATCTCAGCCTTCTACCACGACAGCGCCGCAGCACTCGTGAAGGATGGGGAAATAGTGGCGGCGGCTCAGGAAGAGAGATTTACTCGGAAGAAACACGACTACAACTTTCCTGATAATGCAATAGATTTCTGTCTGCGATATGAAGGCATCACGCCGGCCGAACTTTCCCTTGTCGTCTTCTACGACAAGCCCCTAATCAAATTCGAAAGGATACTGGAGAGCTACATAAGCTACGCTCCCATTGGCATTAAGTCGTTCATCAAGTCGATGCCGGTGTGGATCAAGCAGAAGCTCTGGATAAAAAACCTGCTATACGGGAAACTGGAAGGGTACGACGGGAAGATACTCTTCCCTGAACATCACGAATCTCATGCAGCGTCGGCTTTCTATCCCTCACCATTCAAGGAGGCGGCATTTCTTACGGTGGATGGCGTCGGGGAATGGACAACGACGAGTTATGGAATTGGGAAAGGTAACGACCTTAGAATCCTTGCCGAGCAATCCTTTCCCCACTCCCTTGGCATGCTTTACTCGGCGTTCACATACTTCACCGGATTCAAGGTAAACTCGGGTGAGTACAAGCTCATGGGTCTCGCTCCTTATGGAGAGCCGAAGTATGTGAATGTTATACTGGATAATCTCATAGATCTAAAAGAAGACGGGTCCTTCAAACTCAACATGCGCTATTTCAACTATTGTGTTGGTCTCACAATGACAAACAGAAGGTTTGCCAGGCTCTTCGGTGGAAAGCCCAGGAAACCTGAGACGAAGCTTACACAGAGGGACATGGATCTCGCAAGATCGATCCAGGTTGTCACAGAGGAGATCATGCTCAGGATGGCTCGGTATGTCCACGCAGAGACAGGGCTCGAAAAGCTCGTCCTCGCAGGAGGGTGCGCTCTGAACTGCGTATCAAATGGCAGGATACTGAGGGAGGGACCTTTCGAAGACATATGGATTCAGCCGGCTGCGGGAGATGCCGGTGGTGCCTTGGGGGCGGCTCTGATTGCATGGTACAGGTATCTCGGCAAGAACAGAAATCCGGATGGCGATCGCGATTTTCAGAAAGCCTCATACCTCGGCCCTGAATACACAGACGGTGAGATAGAACAGTTCCTAAAATCGCAAAAAGCGCCGTATGAGAGACTCTCAAGGGAAGAGATTGGGGGGCGCATCGCAAAACTGATTGCCGAGGGGAACGTTGTGGGATGGTTCCAGGGCAGAATGGAATTCGGTCCAAGGGCTCTCGGTTCACGGAGCATAATCGGGGATGCACGGTCCCCGGAAATGCAGTCGAAGATGAATCTTAAAATAAAATTCAGGGAATCCTTCAGGCCTTTCGCCCCCACAGTTCTCAATGACTATGTTTCGGAGTATTTCGAAATAGACAGACACAGCCCGTACATGTTGCTAGTTGCCGGGGTGAGCAAGGATAAGCTGGTGGAATTGGGGGAGGATGACAGGAAATTAATGGGTGTCGAAAGGCGTAAGGCGGTGAGGTCAACTATCCCGGCCGTCACCCATGTAGATAACAGCGCCAGGCTCCAGACTGTCGAACGAGATGACAATCCGATGTATTACGACATGATAGAGGCTTTCCGGAAACTCACCGGCTGCCCCGTGATTATCAACACTTCATTCAACGTGAGGGGGGAGCCAATCGTATGCTCCCCAGAGCATGCATACACATGCTTCATGCGCACCCATATGGATTACCTCCTCCTGGGAAATTTCCTGCTGGATAAGACCAAGCAGAAAAAGTGGGAGGAGGACTTCGACTGGAGAGAGGAATTTGAACTCGACTGAGACTAAAGCCGCACAACTCAGAAAATTCGGCATGGTGTTTGGCATCATTCTCGGAGTGATCGCGCTCATCTCATTGTGGCGCGGCAGAGAGAGTGTCGTCACACCCTTTCTCATCCTCTCTGTGGTTTTCATTCTAATCTCCCTCGTGTATCCGAAGCTGCTCACCCCCCTTTACTGGCTTATGCTTCGCGTCTCGGGATATATGGGATGGGTCAATACCAGGATCTTGCTCGTGATAGTTTACTATTTGGTCTTTACTCCCGTTGCGATTCTGTTTAAATTGATTGGGAAAGATCCCCTTTCGAGAAAATTCGAGAAGGAGGCTTCTTCATACTGGAAGAGGAGGGATGAATCCGGTACGGATACGATAACACAGTATGAGAAACAGTTCTAAAGCCTGGCTGTTAGTTAAGCTAACATCGGGACAGGAGAGGGGTCATGGAGGATATAATCTGTGCGTTAGATCTCAAAAAGGAGTTGTGAAATTGACAAATGGGAGTGAATACGGGAAGGGAGCGCTTCTTAAGGAATTCTGGGAGTTTCTGAAAGTGAGGAAGAAGTGGTGGCTTGGTCCAATCGTACTGATTCTGTTACTCCTCGGATTCTTTATAATATTTACGGAAGGGTCCGCTCTTGCCCCGTTCATCTATGCTATTTTCTAGCTGGAAGGTCCTCATCTTCCTTCCGATTGTTGCGCTTGCATGGGCATCGGGGTTATGCCGTGCAGAAGGAGTAACCCTCGATCAGGTACTCGAGATGAGCTCGAAGAAGTATAAAGAGATCGAGGGGTTTTCCTCGAAGTTCAAGCAGGTCGTCGAAATTCCCCTGCTCGCGAAGAGAAAGGAATTCAGAGGTGAGCTCAACTATAGAAGTCCGAACCTGTTGAGACTGGATTACGACATCCCCGAAGGTGGGTATATACTCTGCGATGGAAATTACTTTTACATTTACCTTCCGGACGTGGATTCTACGAGAGTGATGAAGACTTTTCTCGAGGCAGATCCGAGGTCTTTTCTCACCGAATTCTTCCTTGACGAAGCGAGGGAGAATTACGATGCCGCTCTAGTGGACTCCGATGATGACGACCATCATCTCACATTCATACCTAAGGAAAACCGGGCTGAGTTACTAAGGGTAGATGTCAGGATCGCGAGAGAGAATGGCTTAGTCATGGATATCTCTTACACGGATCCTTCTGGCAGTACTACATCTTATTTCCTCGAAGACCTGAAGATTCAAGCTGAAGCAAAGGAGCGCTTCAGGTTTACCCTGCCCGAGGGAGTGGAACTCTTAGACCTCACCTCCGACCCATACTGATAACTGCCGCCATGTCTGAGACTAAGCTTCCAAGAGTCTATTTTCTCTCTCTGGGATGCTTCAAGAACACAGTTGATTCTGAGCGTATGATACAGGAGCTTTTGAATGAAGGTTTCGAACTCACCGAAAGACCCCAGGAATCGGGGATCATCGTGGTGAACACCTGTGGATTCATTGATCCAGCGAAAGAGGAGTCCATCGAGGCAATTCTCGAGGCAGCCCTCTATAAAAAGAGTGGTAAGCTGGAGGCGCTTGTAGTAGCAGGGTGCATGGTGGAGCGATTCCGGGAGGATCTGGAGAGGTTGATTCCGGAGGTCGATTTGTTTCTCGGTCTGGATGAGGAAGGAGGGATCGGGAAGGCCCTGAAGGAGAAGCTTGGATTAGCACCGGAAATTAAGATTCCCGCGGCCGGCAGAGGCCATGGCAGGGTGTTTTTAACCCCGCCTCATCTCTCTTTCCTCAAGATCGCGGAAGGCTGTTCACGTCGCTGCAGCTTCTGCACGATACCTTCTATAAGAGGGCAGTTCCGTTCGAAGAGTATCGACGAGCTTGTGAAGGAGGCTCAGCACCTGGAATCCCTTGGGGTGCGAGAGCTAAACGTGATTTCCCAGGACACAGTATCGTACAGAGACCGTTCCGGCCGGGGGCTCGTCGAACTGCTGAGACAGATCCTGTCAAACACTGGGATACCCTGGATCAGGCTGCTCTATCTGAATCCAGCAGGCTTCGGTGACGATCTCATGGATTTACTTGGTTTGGAAGAGAGACTCCTCGCTTATGTCGATATCCCAATACAACACATCTCCAATACCCTCCTCAAGAGAATGGGGCGAGGTGTGAGTCGTGAGGATATAGAAGCATTGATCTGGGCTCTCAGGCAGAGAGTGCCCGGCGTCACACTCAGGACAACAGTGCTCGTCGGCTTCCCCGGGGAGGAAGACGATCATTTCAGGGAGCTGCTAGATTTCCTCGAAGAGGTGCAATTCGAGAGGCTCGGCGTCTTCCCTTTTTCGTGTGAGGAGGGCACTCCAGCATCGAGGCTTCCGGGGCAGGTTGCCGAGGAGGTGAAGCAGGAGAGATGTTTCCAGGTCATGGAGCTTCAAAGAGCTATCTCCTGGAAGAAATGCCGTGCGAGAAGAGGAACCAGAACCGAGGTCATTGTTGATACTGCCATTGATAAAGCCGACCCGGACGATGAGGTAATACGGCTTCTGGCCAGGCGGCCGGACATAAGCTTCATCGGCAGATCCAGATGCGAGGCTTATGAGGTTGATGGCGTCATCTACCTAGCCGGTGAATATGAGGTTGGCGAATTCGCTGACGTTCGGATAGTCGACTCTATGGAATACGATTTAGTGGGGGAGCGGAATTGATATCATTTTTTCAGCATCGCGTTCAGGACCACCCTGGATGCCTCCTCAGCTTCGTCTATCATGAACTGGACCCTGTTAGAAACAAATGAATGCGCAAGGACAGTGGGTATTGCGATTATGAGACCTAAGAGTGTTGTGAAGAGTGATTGAGAGATTCCCGTGAGTAGTGATCTGAAACCGTATTCGATTGAAGCAGCTTCCGGTGACAGAATGTTCATGATACCGAACACGGTGCCTGTGACACCAAGGAGGAGTACTATCTTTGCAAGCGCGGGTAGGTAGCCAATTCCCCACCTGAGTGCACGGAAGGCGCCGAGGGCCACCTCGTCCATCTCTCGCTTTATCGCCTCTTCCTTTTTGGTGATATCAGGGGAGACGCTGAAGGTGATCTCCGTAAGTGTGTTGTGCCTCGCCAATTCCTCGTTGTGGTTGAAGTTCGTATCGAACTCTTTTAGTCCTGCGATCAGAATCCTGTTGATGGGGGCTTCAGACCTTTCGCACAGTTCGATGGCACCCTCGAATTCCCTCGCATCGATGCAGATAAGGACTTCTTTCAGAAGCTCCTCGGTGTTCACCCTGCGCTTTATCAATAATGAATAAAACTTATGCAGGATAAGGGAGAGTATAAGGATGGCGCATATGATTATGAGGTACAGGAACAGCCCGTTGCCGGGGTTTACGCTGAGCTCCATTATCCCTCCAGGAATCGTTCCATGCGCATGTGGGAAAGAAAATATGTTGCAGATCCCGACGGATGTCAATAGCCGGATAATGAGAAAATAGTGGAAAAAAGGACTCCAGGCCTCATCTCATTGACATTATTCCAGCATGTCAGTATTATTCTTCTGTCTGATTCTGGGTTTCTTTCAAAGAAGATATCCTGACCGAACACTTATGGAAAAAATTCTCAAAGTCTCGGAGCTTCACCGGAAGGGGATGAGGAGTCTTCTCAGGGAGGATTATGAACGTGCGATTGACGAGCTCACACTCGCTGTCGAACTTCAACCGAGGTATCCGGATATAAACAATGCGCTGGGAATTGCTCACTACTTCGGCGGATCGAAGGAGATGGCCATAGAGTACTTCAAAAGGGCCTGCGAAATAAATCCGAATTACATAGAAGCCAGGCTACATCTCGCGTTCACTCTCATAGAATGTGGGGACATTGGTGAAGGTGTCTCACTGCTGGAGGAGATTCCACACCTTGATGAGGAAAGGGAGGGGAGGTGCGAGTCCAGGAGCGTAATGATGTGTGAAATGCACACGCAACTTGGCCAGATGTACGAGAAGACGGGAGAGTTGCTGGATGCGATGAATGAATACAAAAAAGCCCTGCGGCTTCAGCCTGATTTCCTCGATATCGCACTGAAGCTTGCGAGAACATATTCAAAACTCGAACTCTTCGAAGAAGCTCATCGGGAATTCCACAGGATTCTGCAGGTGAACATGGAATACCACGAGGCGCGGTTGGAGTTGGGTATGTTGTTCATGAGGGAGGGTAAGTACGAAGATGCCAGAAAACAGTGGGAAAGATGCCTAAAGAGCGAAGCGCATGAAGCGAGGGCGAGGTTTTATCTGAAGAGATTGCTAAGGGGGGATTTTAAAGAAGTAAAAGGGAGGGACTTTCTAAAATCCGGGAGGGATTGATATCAATATATCGATATCAAGCTGTGATCGAGCTGAGCTTCGAATAAATTAGATGGATATGAATCTGAAACTCCGGTCTCTGGCTTTTTCGGCCGCGCTGTTTTTACTCCTCTTGAATTGTTCCCTCGGATCGCATGAGAGAAGAGGGGATAGTTATTTCAACAAGGGTAAATACAGGGATGCTCTTGCAGAATTCCTTATAGCACGTCGGGATGATCCTTCGTCCACTCAACTCCTCTTCAAAATAGGTGTCACCTCGACCCGTCTCAAGGACATGGGAATGGCTTGCGCCTATTACGATACGCTGCTCGCCCTCGATTCCTCGAGAACGCGATGGATAATCAAGGATCTCTTTCAGTTCGGCGTGAAAAGCCTCAATGAAGGGGAGCCGGTTTTGATGAGGGAGGCATTCCAGAAAGTCCTCGATATAGACTCAACCTATAACCTCGGTGATTCTTTTTATCCGCTGGGTAGGTCTTATAAAGATGCCGGTCAGTATGAAAGAGCCGTGAGGGCGTACCTGAAGGCATTGTCCTTCTCACCCGATTCACCGGAGGCAATCACGGTCCTTTTCGAACTGGCACAATGCTATGAGGAACTTGGAAAATATAAGGAGGCGCTGTCATACTACGAGGATTATATCGAGCAGATAGACGAGGGAGCCACAGATGAGGTTCTATGGCATGTTGGCAATACCGCCTATAAGCTAGCCGATCGATTATATGGGGAAGGGAACCTGGAGGAAGCACAAGAGTATCTTAAGATGGTAATCGAGCTGGGACGACCACAGGTTTTGCTGATCGATGCGTGGTTTCTTTCGGGTGAGATCTTTTATGCGAGCGAGGAATACGATAAGGCACTCGAGGCGTATTCCGAAGTATTGAATCTGAATCCAAGCCGTACGATGAAGGTTGCAACACAGAGTCTTGAAAGGATACGGGAGATAAAATACGGCAGGGTGAGATGATTTCACGCGACCTGGTTTTAATTGCGCTTCTGCTTCTTATATGGGGCTGTGGACAGAAGAATCTGCCGGAGGACCTTACCGCCCAAGAACTTTTCAACAGGGGAGAGATGGAGCTTGAGGGTGGGGACCAAGGAAAGGCCGTTGAGTCGTTTCAGAGAATAATATATGAATTCCCGGGAAGTGAATACGTCGAGAAAGCAAGGCTCAAGCTCGCTGACGCACGCTTCCTGAGTGGAGATTATCTTCTGGCGGCAAACGAGTACGAAAGGTTCTCCAGAGACTTCCCGTTGAATCCGAAGGCAGATGAAGCGCTTTTCAAAGCGGCCTATTCACATGAGAAAGTATCCGAGGCTTACAGTCTCGACCAGACCGAGACGCAGAAGGCAATATCGCTTTATGAGGCGATCAATGGGAAATATCCGGATAGTGACTACGCCGATTCCGCCACCGTACGATGTTACTTTCTCAAGGATAGGCTTGCAAAAAAGACATTCGAGAACGGTTATTTCTACTACAAGAGAGAACTCTATGATTCAGCTATAATCTACTTCGAAACAATGATTGAGGAATACGAATCATCGAGCTGGCTCGCGGCGGCGTATTTCTACCTGGCGAAATCATACGATAAGCTTAAGCTTCCTGATGAGGCACGTAGAGTTCGACTGAAACTCTTAGAAGAGTATCCGATGACCATCGAAGCAATCGAAGTCATGAATGAATTTCCGGAGCTTATCCCTTCTGAGCCTGCCATTGGTGAGAATACGAAAGGAGGTGGAACAGGGTGAAGAAGCTAGGTGTATTTGGGGGTAGTTTCGATCCCATACACACGGGTCACCTTATTGTAGCTCAGGATGTTCTCTGTGCCCTATCCCTGGATGAAATAATGTTCATCCCGGCCTGTGTGCCACCTCATAAGAAAGGGATCGAACTGTCTGAGACCCGACACCGTCTGAGGATGGTCGAGATTGCGACACACAACAACCCGAACTTCAGTGCCTCTGATATGGAGCTGAAAAGGGGAGGTGTCTCATATACGATTGATACTATCAGGCAGCTACGAAGCGGCCTTTCAGCTGATGTAGAACTCTTCTTCATTGTTGGTTCAGATAACATTCCCGATATCCAGACATGGAAGGAGCCATGGGAACTGGTGAAGTTATGCAAGCTCGTCACTATACACCGGCCCGGTTTCAGGGACATAGATATACTTCCCGAGCTCAAGGAACACGTTACCAGCGTAGCGGTAACCTCCGTCGACATATCATCTCGAGATATCAGGCAGAGGGTTCGAAACGGGAGACCGATACGGTATCTCGTACCTGAGGAGGTGGAACGTTACATACTGAAGGAAGAACTCTACAAGAGTGCTCGCCGGTCTTGATGGATAGGGCAATGGAGTTATATTAAGTAAATGACGCAGACGCATCGCGCCGCGGCCAAACATACAGAAAGCGTGTAGAATCCACGAGGAAAGGTCCATGTTCAAAGGCATTATCCGTAAGATGTTCAAGACAAAATTCGAAAGAGAGGTCATCCGGCTCTCCCCAATCGTAGATGAAATCAATCGAAACTACGAAGCTTTCAGGGCCCTCTCTGACGAAGAAATACTCGCTAAAACGGAGGATTTCAAAAAGAGGGCTGCTGACGGGGAATCGCTGGATGATATGTTACCGGAGGCGTATGGCCTCGTGAAAGAGGTCTGTCGAAGGCTGTGCGGAAAGACGATTACGGTGACCGGCCACGAAGTCCTTTGGGAGATGATTCCGTACGATGTGCAGCTGATCGGCGCAATAGTGCTGCATCAGGGAAAGATAGCGGAGATGGCCACCGGCGAGGGAAAAACGCTCGTTGCCACAATGCCGCTTTACCTCAATGCATTGACGGGCAAGGGGACTCACCTTGTCACCGTGAACGATTATCTCGCAAAGAGAGACAGCGAGTGGATGGGGCCGGTGTATCAATTACTGGGTCTCACAGTTGGCTGCATACAGCATGACATAAGAACTGAAGAGCGGAAAGCAGCTTATCAGTGTGACATCACCTATGGGACGAATAACGAGTTCGGATTCGACTATCTCCGGGACAACATGGCGGTACGGCTGGAAGACCGGGTCCAGCGCGGCCATCATTATGCGATCGTGGACGAGGTCGACTCGGTTCTGATCGATGAGGCCAGAACCCCCCTGATCATCTCAGGGCCCGTGGGCGAATCGACTCAGAAGTATAAGGAATACAAGCAGACGGTCGAGTCACTCGTTGGGGCTCAGGTGAGACTCGTGAACAAGATCCTCGCCGAGGCACAGGAGCTCATGGAGCAGGAGGATAAGGAATACGAAGCGGGTATTAAACTGTTTCAGGCATACCGTGGGATGCCGAAGAACAAGAAACTCATAAAGATCCTCGGCAAGCCGGGGATGAAAAAGCTCTTGCAGAGGATCGAGGCCGATTTCATGCGTGAGAAGAAGGTACATGAGCTCGACGAGGAACTTTACTTCGCCATGGATGAGAAGGGACACAACATAGCGCTCACCGATATCGGAAGGGAAAAACTCTCACCCCGTGATCCCAACCTCTTCGTCATACCGGATTTGAGCGTAAGCTTTGGTGAGATAGATGGCCGTGAAGACCTCACGAGGGAGGAGAAGGCGCGGGAGAAGCTCAAGCTGGAGCGGGAATACAGCGAGAAAAGCGAAAGAATACACAACATCCATCAACTGCTGAAGGCGTATGTCCTGTTCGAGAAGGATGTTGAATACGTTCTTCAGGATGGGAAGGTGATGATCGTCGATGAGTTTACAGGCAGGCTCATGCCCGGCAGGCGATTCTCCGACGGTCTCCATATGGCACTGGAGGCGAAAGAGGGGGTCAAGATCGAAGGGGAGACGCAGACCCTCGCCACGATCACCCTTCAGAATTACTTCCGTCTCTATCAGAAGCTCGCCGGTATGACGGGGACGGCGGAAACGGAGGAGAATGAATTTTGGGATATCTATAAGCTCGAAGTCGTAGTCATCCCCACAAATAGACCTGTGAGGAGGATCGACTACGATGATGAGATTTATAAGACGAAGCGAGAGAAGTACAAAGCCATAATCGATGAAATCGAGAAGGCACATGACCAGGGACGACCGGTTCTCGTGGGTACCATTTCCGTTGATGTATCGGAAACTCTATCCAGGATGTTGAAGCGCCGTGCAATAAAGCATCATGTCTTAAACGCGAAATATCATCAGCAGGAAGCTGAAATAATCGCAAGGGCGGGAGAGCCGGGTGCTGTTACGATAGCGACTAACATGGCCGGGCGAGGGACGGACATTAAGCTTGGACCCGGCGTCGTGAGGTGCTCCAACTGTCTTCTTCTTCACCAGGAAGATCCAATGGCCGGCGAACCCGTAGGCGATAACCTGCCGGAAGGATACACGGGTGAGCTTGATTGCCGGGCGGAAATGCCTTGCGGCCTTTACGTGATAGCAACGGAGAGACATGAAGCAAGGAGGATCGACAGGCAATTGAGGGGAAGGTGTGCCAGGCAGGGTGATGCCGGTGCGAGCAAATTTTACCTCTCCCTTGAAGATGACCTGATGAGGCTGTTCGGGTCTGACAGGATCGCCGGCATAATGGATAAACTCGGTGCGGAAGAGGGTGAGAGGATCACCCACCCCCTGGTCACTCGCTCCATACAGAAGGCCCAGCAGAGAGTCGAGGCTCACAACTTCGAGATAAGGAAACATCTGTTGGAGTATGACGATGTAATGAATCAGCAGAGGGAAGTCATTTACGATCTCAGGCTGCGTATACAGGAAGGACATGATCTGGAAGGACATTTAAAGGAGATGGTAGAGGGATCGGTAAGGAAGAAACTGGAAGATCATGTCGATCCGAAAGCGCATCCAGAGGAGTGGGATATCAAAGGCCTCGCTGAGGATATAATGCTGAGTTACCTGATACGCCTTCCAATCGAGAGGTGGATGGATGAGGACATCAGGTTCGATGACATAGAGGAAAACACACTGAGAATAGCAAATGAAGCCATCGATGAGAGGCTCAAACTCATCGATGAAGACAGACGGTCATTTCTTCTCCAGAGGATACTCCTCGCCGTAATCGATGATAAATGGAAGGATCATCTCTATGACTTGGATCATCTGAAAAGCGGTATAGGCTTCAGAGCATACGGGCAGAAGGATCCGCTTCTTGAGTACAAACAGGAAGCCTACGACATGTTTGTGGATCTCCTCGACAATATAAACCACGAGGTGACTTCCATCTTCTTCAAGGCTCCGATAATGACCGCGGCACCCGTGGGCGAAAGGGCGCCGGTAAGGGGAGTGGAAGTCAGCAGGGCCCCGGTTTCGGCGTTCGATTCTGCCCGTGCAGCCACAGCAGGACAGAGTGCCATGGAGGCCGGTGTTCCGATAGCGGCATCTCCTGGTGCGGTGGGGGAAGGGAGGCAACAGGAGCCGTCGAGAGAACCTGTGAGAGTTGGGCCGAAGGTGGGAAGGAATCAACCATGCCCCTGCGGCAGCGGGAAGAAGTACAAAAAGTGCTGCGGCAGGTGAGACCGGGACCTATCTTATACCGTTTTATCTAAGGAAAAAGTTTTTCCCTCTCCGAGCAGGGTATGAGCACACAGCAGTATTCGTGTGCCTGTAAGCATTCCCCTCTTTCCTTAACTTCATCCTGATCACAGCATATTGATATACAGAGATCGGGATTTCTCTGGTAAAGTTCGGTGCTGAGGTATTTCATTCCCGAATCCGGTATGAGGGTCACGATTTGTTTCGGTACGGCTTGCTTTCTTGCGACGGTCAAGGCTGCAAAGACGTTTGCTCCTGCCGAGTAGCCAGCGAAGATGCCTTCCTTCCTGCTCAATTGACAGGTAGTTATCTTCGCTTCCTCATCGCTGACTTTTATTATCTCATCGACGACTTCGCTGTCATACAGTTCAGGTATGAATCCTTCTCCGATACCCTGTATCCGGTGATATCCCGGCGCTTCACCGGAGAGGACCGCCGAGTTAAGCGGTTCGACGACGTGAAGTTCGATGGACGGGTCCCTCTCCTTGAGGCCTCGACCGACGCCCATTGCTGTACCGGCTGTTCCGACACTGATAACGACGATGTCTATATTGCCGTTCATCTGTTCCCAGATTTCCTTTGCAGTCGTCCTGTAATGGGCCAGTGTGTTTGCAGGGTTACTGAATTGGTCGGGCATGTAATGACCGGGCAGTTTTGACATTTCTCTTGCCTTTTCGATAGTGGATTCGAGTTCCTCTTTCGAGAAGGTACCTGATGCTGAATCTTCTTTGCTCGGTATCAGGATGAGTTCGGCTCCGAAGGCTCTCATCATAGCCTGCCTTTCCGTACTCATCTCGGCTGGCATTACGGCAATCATCCTGTAACCTTTGAGAGCACATACCAGCGCCAGGCTGGTACCTGTGTTGCCACTGGTCGGTTCGACTATGGTATCGCCCGGCTTGATGAGGCCGGCATTCTCAGCTTCTTCGATCATTGAGAGACCGATTCGATCCTTTATTGACCCCGATGGATTATAGTATTCGAGTTTGGCGAATATCTTAGATGAAAGCCCCCGGGACATCTTCGAGAGTTCAACCATTGGGGTGTTCCCTATCAGTTCGAGAAGATCCCCATGCAGTTTATTGATCATTTCATCTCCCTTTCACTTCTACTTTACTCTTAGGTTTGATATTTCTATGATATCAGAATATCTCCTCTCTGTCAATCTTTTCACAAACTGGAGTTTTCCCGAAAATATTTATAGTAAGGGAGCGTCACTTGAGCAAGTATGCTTATCGAGTACTGTCTTAGCGAAATCATTCTCCATTGATCAATCATTTAGATTGTCTCACAACATCACGGGCCCAGTTGCGGAGGTCATCGAGGATGACATAGATTGTTGGAAGAATCAGCAGTGTAACTATGGTCGAAAAAGTGAGGCCTCCGACTATGGCACGAGCCATTGGGAAATAGGGCGGGCCGTCCCCACCGATCTGGGTGCTTGTAATGCAGAGAGGAACAAGGCTCAACACTGTTGTACCAGCAGTCATCAAGATGGGACGAAGGCGGTCCTGGCCTGCCTTCAAGATCGCCTCAGCGCGGTCCAGTCCACGTGCACGAAGTTGATTAACGTGATCGATGAGCACGATACCGTTGTTAACCACGACACCGATCAGGATGAGTATCCCTATCATAGCCATTATGGACACCGTTGTACCGGTCATCAGGAAGAACCAGAACACCCCGACTATGGCAAAAAGGATCTGAGTCCAGATGGCCGCCGGAAAGAGGAGAGATTCAAACAGTGAAGCCATAACGAAATAGATCAGTGCTAGAGCAAGAAGGAGGTTGATCATCATGTTCCTGAACGCCTGTTCCTCCTCGTCGAATTTTTGTCCGTAGTTGTAGGAATAACCTGGCGGAAAGTTGAAATTCTCCATGACCTTCCCGATCATTTCCTTCGCCTCGCTTACGGTGATATCCTTCAGATAAGCTGTTATCCCTATTGAAGTGGACCTGTTCTCGCGGTTTATCTCGCGCGGCCCACGACTAACCCTGAAATCCGCGAGAGAGGCGAGCTTTACAGGCTGCTCACCTCCGTTAAAAAGCGGGAGATCCTGTAACTGCTCCAGGTTCTGCCTGTCGCTGTCCTGAAACTCCAAACGCATCTCGATCTCCCCTTCTTCGGTTCTAAACCTCCGCAGGTTCACCCCCCTCATTGCTGCGGCTACGACCTGTGCGATTTCCTGTGTGCTAAATCCATACTGTTTCGCTCGAACACGGTCCACGACGACGTGGATCTCTTCCTCCCCAATAGAGGCCTCAGAACGAACATCTGTAAGTCCAGGCACCTTCGATAACCTCCATGCCACTTCTCGGGATAGCTCCGCCAGTTGTTCACTGGATTTTCCAGTGAGATAGATCTCGACTGACTCCCCCTCACCGCTTGTGCTGCGCCAATCGAAGGATGGTTCCGTGATCGGCAACCTGGGCAGGTTTTCGCGGATTGCCTCGCGGATTTCATCCATCGACTTCTTCGCTTCGTCTCCCTTTTTAAGAAGGATGGTAGAACTCGCGTAATTACCCTGGTAGTAACTGTAGACAGACTCGATCTCGAATTCTTCCTGATTGGCGAACAGGTAGTTCTCATAGATGTCAACCGCCTCTTCCACTTTCTCGAGTGTATAGTGGCCGTTGATGTGGTAATGCAGGCGCAGCCGACGGTCGGATGGTTCATCGAACATGTCTTTTTCCACGAATGAGACCGGAACCGCAACACTGCCCAGCATAACGACGAGTATGCCGACAGTGGCCCAGCGATGCCTGAGCGTCCAATCCAGTGCCATACCGTATTTCGCAAGAAGTTTATCTATCACGGTGTTTTTTCTTCTAAGGTTGGTCGGAGGTTTAGTTTTAGATGCAAGAAGCGGCACCACTGTCTGCGCCATGACCAGGGAAGCTCCCAGCGCGATGCAAATCGTTATGGATACGTGTTTCATGTATATGGATATGTTGTCATTCGGCGCAACGATATTCGGGAGGAATACGATGGCGGTGGTAAGGGTTCCAGCGGTGATGGCGAGGGCCACCTCTCTAACGCCGGTGATGATGGAGGCATGGGCGGAATTATTCAGCAATTGGTGCCGGTGGATGCTCTCCGTCACCACGACTGCGTTGTCTACCAGCATTCCGACGGCGAGCATCAATCCCATCATGGAGAGGATATTCAGCGATATGCCCATGAAATACATGAAAGCCATTGTGATAAACAGGGAAAACGGCACAGCGAGTGCGACGATAAATGTTGTAGAGAGCTTACGAAGGAAGAAGAACAGGACGAAAATTGCCAGCAGGCCGCCGAGTGTGCCGGCTTTCAGCAGTTCATGGAGTGAGTCTATTATACCGTCGGCGAGATTTTCCATGTAAAAAATACTTATACCTTCCATCTCAGGGAGCTTGCTTATTTTTTCGATCTCGGCGACGACCTTGTCGGCGACATCCACGGTGTTTGCGCCGGCTTCCTTGAAGACATCCAGCCCGATGGCGTAGCGGCGGTCAAGATGACGTCCATAATCGAGTTTTGGATGGTCATAGGTGATGTTGGCAATATCTCGCAAGCGTATGCCGTTGTCTGCGACGATAAGCTCACCGATGTCATCCATGCTCTGGTATTCGCCTATCGGACGAACTGTGAAGCGGCGTCTGTAATCGGTGATCTTTCCGGCGGTAACCATAAAATTACTGCGCCGCAGCATCTCAGAGAGTCTACCGATGTCTATGTGATGAGCGATTATGCGGTCAGCATTCAACTGGATCCGGATCTGTTTCTTCTCAACGCCATAGAGATCGACCTTCGAAACTCCCTCGATGCGTTCCAGCCTGCGCTTGAGGTTGCGTTCAAGCATGTCGTAGGAGTTCGAGAGATCGCGGTAGCTCGAGATACGCAGTGCGAGCATTTCCATGTCACTGGAGGACCACTTATAGACATAGAACCGCTCCAGATCCCGCGGCAGCTGGTTGCGTATACCATCCAGTTTTTCTCTTGCCTCGAGAGCTTTTATGTTCGAATCGACCCCCCAATCGAATTCGAGGACGATCTCTGACTCATCCTCCCTCGATTCGGATCTCATCCTTTTGATGCCGCTGATGGTTGCGAGCACTTCCTCGGCAGGCCGTGTGATCTGTCGCTCTACTTCTTCCGGGGTAGAACCTGGGTATGGGATACTCACTGCAATGAAGGGCGCGTCGATGTCTGGAAAGAATTCGAGTGGCAGCATCTGGCTGGAGATGGCTCCTATTACGACGAAGCAGACAAATACCATCAGCGTCGTGACAGGTCGGCGAAGAGATGTTTGTGTCAGATTCATAGTTCTTTTATCGTATACTCCTTTCGATCGACGAGCACATACACAACAGGTATTACGATGAGCGTGAGAAGTGTCGAAACGATCAGGCCGCCTATGACCGTTATTGCCATCGGTGATCTCAGCTCTGCGCCTTCTCCGAAACCAAGTGCGAGTGGCAAGAGGCCAAGAACCGTGGTGATCATGGTCATCATAATAGGCCGTAGTCTGGAGCGTCCCCCCTCGATGATGGCCTCGGTTTTCGACATGCCGCCGGCTCGCAGCTTGTTTATGAGATCAATCAGGACTATCGCGTTGTTTACGACAATCCCTGCGAGCAGGATCAGTCCGATGAAAACGACCACGCTAATCGTTGATCCTGTGAGCCAGAGGGCAAGCACTGCCCCGATGAGGGCAAGCGGGATCGTGAAAAGGATTACCAACGGGTGCAGGAACGACTCGAACTGCGAAGCCATAACCAGGTAGACGAGGAAGATGGCCAGAAGGAGGGCGAATTGCATCGAACGGAATGATACTTCCATCTCCTCGTTCTGTCCTGCAAGGCGCACACTCAGTCCAGCCGGCAACTGAACCCGGCTGATGATCGAGCTAATCTCCTCGGCCGCGCCTCCCAGATCTCCATATCGAAGATTGGCAGTCACAAGTGCCACGCGCTCCTGGTCGACTCGCCGGATCTCACCGGGACCTGTATCTACAATGATGTCGGCCACTGCCTCGAGCGGGATCGGTCTTTCACTCTCAGGGTTTATGATGATCTTTCGGATACGATCCACTGAATTGCGGTCCTCTTCTCGGGACCGTACCAGCACGTCTATCTTGCGGTCGTGCCAGGAGTATCTGGTTGCCACTTCCCCCCTCACTTTATTCACAACCCTGTCTGCTATCTGGTAGACTGCCAGTCCAAGGGATGCAGCGCGTTCCCTGTCGAAGTGTATCTGTATCTCTGGGTGTCCGGCTTCCATGGTCGATTTCACGTCGGCGAATCTTGGTGAGCTTGCCATGCGCTGTGCTATCTCACCGCTTACTTTTTTCAACTTTTCGAGCTCGAAACCGGACACCTCTATCTCCACAGGTGTCTTGAAGGTGAAAAGGGTAGGCCTTGAGAACTTATATTGAAGGCCGGCGATGTCTTCCATTTTCTCCCGAAGCTGAGTCATAACAATCTCTTCATCTGCTCGAACCGATCCCGGCTTGAGCACGACGTTCAGTTCTCCCCAGTTCTCACCTCCCTGCTCGGGATTTGCATCCAACCGATTTCCAGTACCGGCCACTGAGAATGTGGTGGTGATCATGTCGATATCCTCCGCCGTCGCCTGAACCGATGCAATTGCTGTATCGGTGTACTGAAGCGGTGTTCCAGGAGGTAATCGGAATTCCACCTGAAATTCACCCTGCGAAAGCTGAGGAATGAGCTCCACGCCGAGGACAGGAATCAGAAGAAGAGTGATCACGAACAGGCCGAAGGCGATCGCTATTACTGCACCTTTATGATTCAGAGACCACCTCAGCATGTGCGGATACCTGCTTTCAACAACTCTGTAGTACCGTCCAAAGGCTTTCACCAGTGGTGCGAACAGGAAAGAGAAGA
This sequence comes from Candidatus Glassiibacteriota bacterium, assembly GCA_046760905.1. Taxonomy (GTDB): domain Bacteria; phylum Gemmatimonadota; class CAZMKB01; order CAZMKB01; family CAZMKB01; genus JBHIFB01. The sequence goes on from JBHIFB010000002.1 coordinate 74,184, forward strand.
ACCTGGAAATAGCTCGTGCGACACTCAGCATGCTGCTTACAGCAAACACGGGAGCGGTCGAAAACAGAGCGAGGCGAATTCTCTGGAAAAAGCCGGTGGCGGGAGGTTGTGGGGTCGGGTTTGTCGAAGCAGGCTCTCCTTCTTCACGCGGTTTCTTCTGCAATGAGGCGAGCATCGGTATGAGCGTCAATGCAACAGCCAGAGAGGCCAGAAGCGAGAAGGTGACCGTAAGTGCCTGATCGCGGAAGAGCTGGCCGGCTATGCCCTTCACGAAGACAAGCGGGAAAAAGACCGCCACGGTGGTGAGGGTAGACGCAGTCACGGCCATCCCCACCTCGCTCGCGCCATCTCTTGCAGCTCTTGGTATATCTTTCCCCTTTTCGCGGTGCCGTGAGATGTTCTCCAGCACCACGATCGAATTGTCGAGCAGCATGCCGATGCCCAGTGCGATCCCACCGAGGGACATGATATTGAGGGTCAAGTCGGCCCCATACATCAGATTGAACGTGGCTATGACCGAGACCGGAATTGACATCGAAATTATGACGGTCGTCCAGAAATTACGGAGAAAGAAGTAGAGGATGATTACCGCCAGAAGACCACCGATGATCGCTGCCCGGATCACCTCGTTCACCGCCTGTGTGATGAAAGTTGACTGATCATAGACTTCGACAAGTTCATAATCTTCCGGCAGGATCTCTCGAACGTGTTCGAGGCGCCTGTCCACCTCTCGTGCGACAGAGACTGTGTTTGCATCGCCCTCTTTATAGATAGCGATTTCGACCGCTTCAACTCCGTCCAGGCGTGTGATCGCTTCCCGGTCCTTGTACCCGTGACGAACGAGGGCGATGTCCCGCAGATAGATTGGCCTTCCATCGTTGTTCGAAACGATGACATCACCAATTTCATCAATGGATTGGAATTGATTAAGAGTACGAACCAGGTACTGATGCGCTCCTTCCTCAAGCCGGCCGCCTGAGAGATTGACATTCTCCGCACCGAGCTGTGCTGCCAGGATCTCGATTGGCAGCCTAAGCTGTGCCATCCGAGCCTGATCTATAAGTACCTGTATTTCATCCTCCAGGCCTCCGCTCACCTTGACCGCCGCCACACCCCCTGCTGTCTCCAGCTCCTTCTTGATCTGCTCCTCGGCGAAGCGCCTGAGATACTTAAGCTCCTCCTCATCAAAAGGATCACCGGGATTATCGGTTTCACCGGAGGCAGCCAGATGCATATTCGATACGTCCTCCAGCCCCTTCTTCCCTTCGTCGCTGTCGTGGCGCCTGAAGAAGCCAAATCTCATGATGGGATCAAGAGATGGATCGAACCGGAGGATTGTGGGGCGATTCACATCGAGAGGCAATTCTAGCGCGTCGAGCTTTTCCCGTACATCGAGGCCGGCATAATCCATATCCGTGCCCCAGGCAAACTCAAGGACAACATCAGACTGTCCCGATCGGGAGATAGAGCTAACCCGCTTCACGTTTTTTACAACGCCAAGGGTCTCCTCGATAGGCTTGGAGATGAGGTTTTCAATTTCGGCAGGTGCTGCCCCGGGATATTCGGTCCTGATAGTGAGCGTAGGGTATGTTAGATCCGGAAGCAGGTTGATTTTAAGCCTGAGAAATGATACGAAACCAAAAAGAACGACCGCCAGCGTAAACATGGCGATCGTTACCCGACGGCGGATGGAAACGTCTATTATTTTCATCGCAGATTCTCATTCTCGTCTTGTATGTGGCCGCCTTCGCGGCTCTGAGGGGATGTGCTCGTTCGCTCTGACAAAAAACATTCTTGCCCTGCAATACTTCTCCAAGCGACTTTCGCATCAATCGACGGTGGCATGCCCGGCTACCTTATTGGACACAAGCTCGACTCTCGCACTGTCTTTCAGACTCCCCTTGCCGGTTGTGACTATGATATCGCCGGGCTTCAGCCCCTTTACGACTTCGACCTTGTCGCGGTTCACATAGCCCGTTTCGACAGTCTGGCGGTAGGCAACGCTGTCTCTGACTACGAAAACTACCGACTCCCTGTCTTCGGTGATGATCGCATCCTTCGGCACGAGCATGGCATTCTCGTGCACGTCATACGTGATGCTTATGCGTGCAAACATCCCTGGTTTAAGCTTTCTTGCGGGGTCCATCACCGCTATTGTAACCTTCACGGTTCCCGTTGCGGGATCCACGACAGGGCTGATTCGTTCTATGTTGCCGGCGTACTCGGCACTTTCAAGCGCATCTACCGATAGTTTTGCCACTTGACCGACTCTGAGTTTCCCGCTGTGTCGCTCGGGTACATGGAGTATGGCAAGCAGAGGCTCAAAACCCGTAACACGAAATGTCGCTTGATTCAGTAGCACCATGTTACCTATTTTGATCAGCCTTTCTGCGATGAAACCGCTTATGGGTGCCCGGATCGAGGTGTAGTGGAGCTCTAACTTGGCGAGGTTGAAAGCCTCCCTCTGGTATTCGTATTCATACTGGGAGGCCTGAAATACCTCCGTGCTGACAAGACCTTTGTCGAACAGCTCCTTGTTACGCAGGTAATCACTCTCGAGTTTCTTCAAGTTTGCTCTTTCCTGTTCCAGCAAAACGGCTAACTTTTCATCGTCCAGCTTTGCCAGTACTTGTCCGGCCTCGACATAGTCTCCCTCTTCTACGAAGATTTCCTTCACGATACCGCCCACTTTGGCGACTATCTCCGTTTCCTCTTCCGCTTCCAGAGTGGCCGTACCTGTGAGGTATGCAGAGATATCACCGGTGTGTACGGTGGCGACTTCAACGGGCACGGAGGCCTCATCTTCATCCCCATTTTCGTTTGATGTATCAGAATTATTACCGCAGCCCACCTGAGTGAAGACCAATCCGGTGATTGTCAAAAAACATACAGCATAGATTAGTCTCATTCCTACGTCCCCTGTCTCATACGGGGTTCGTGATCATTGATATTTCTGGACTTAGATGTTTCTCTGAATCATTTTATTAATACTACGCCCAGGCTACTCTTTAAGTTTCAATTTTTCTAATGATTAGAGTATGTTCACGGAGGGAACCGATGTCAATAGGTCTTGACTCCTGGAATCCACCCTGGTATATTTTAATATGACTACCAGTCATGCATCTTGAAATTATTTTCTCCCTCTCTGCTCCCGGTCGGTACCGGGAGTTTGTTTTATGTGTAGTTTGACTGTTTGCGGAAACCTTCTCCCGGAGATTATTCTATGCCGGTCAAATCGGACAGGTGGATCAGGCAGATGTCGATCGAGCGGGGGATGATCGAGCCATTCGCGGAGGCGAGCCGCACCGGTGGCATGATATCCTTCGGCCTTTCCTCATACGGATATGATGTGCGGCTTGCCGATGAGTTCAGTATCGTGGAGGAGGCTGACGGCCTCATTCTGGATCCGAAGGGATATGAAGCGCAGGTTTTAAAGAATGTCAGCGGGCCTTTGACCCTCCCGCCACGATCCTTCGCACTAACCCGATCGTTTGAGTATTTCAGGATACCGAGAAACATCATAGCCCTCTGCTTCGGCAAATCTACTTACGCGCGTTGCGGAATCGTTGTCAACGTGACACCTCTTGAGCCAGAGTGGGAGGGCTACATCACCATGAGCATAAGCAATACCTCGGCGTTTCCGGTGAAACTCTATCCGGGGGAGGGAATAGCCCAGGTTGTGTTTGTTGAAAGTGATGAGCTGTGCGAGGTCTCATACGGCGACAAGAAAGGGAAATATCAGGGTCAGGATCGTATCACACCACCCAGGGTATGAAATGGCATGCTGTGGTTTCCATTGTACGATTCGCATTGATTGCGGTTAAGTGACATGCGATCAGATTGATCGGGGTGGGCAAGATGCCAGAGGAAGAGATCAAAAAGAGGGTCGAGGAGCTCAGGCAGGAAATCGAGTATCACAATTACAAATACTATGTTGAAGACAGCCCCGAAATCAGTGACGCAGAATACGATGCTCTCATGCGTGAACTACGGAAGCTTGAGGAGAAGCACCCTGAGCTCATCACACCTTATTCACCCACCCAGAGGGTGAGCGGGACGCCACTTGAGGAATTCAACACAATCACCCATTCTGTGCCCATGCTCTCTCTTGATAACAGCTATGATGAAGGAGAGCTCATGGAGTTCGATGGGAGGGTGAAGAGGGCCCTTGGTAATGAGGAAGTTGAATACGTTGTAGAGCTCAAGATAGATGGGCTCGGCGTAAGCCTCATATATGAAGATGGGATCTTCGTCAGAGGGGCGACGAGGGGGGACGGGATAACCGGGGAGGATGTGACCGAGAACCTCAGGACGGTCAAGATGCTCCCTTTGAAACTGAGGCCCCTGGATGGGAGGTCTCTGTCCCTCGAGGTGCGCGGGGAGGTCTACATGGACAGGCAGGGTTTTGTAAGAGCGAATGCGGAAAGGGAGGAAGCCGGGCAGCCGCCTTTTGCGAATCCACGCAACGCCGCAGCGGGCTCGATACGGCTCCTCGATCCGCGCATAACGGCGAGGAGGCCGCTTCGGATAGTTCTCTATTACCTTCTCGATGCCGCCACACACGGGATCGAAAGCCACCGTGAGGCTCTTTCCCTCATGCGCAAAGTCGGTTTGCCAGTAAGCGAGCATATAAAAGTATGTCCTGACATGCAGGATGTGATCCGCGTGTGCAATGAGTACAACGAGATTAGAAGGGATCTCGATTTCGATGTAGACGGGATGGTGATCAAAGTGAACTCCTTCTCTCAGCAGGAGAGGCTCGGAAGCACCTCCCATCATCCCAAGTGGGCGATAGCGTATAAATTTCAGGCCGAACAGGAGAAGACGAAGGTGGTGGACATCATCGTCAATGTGGGGAGAACCGGTGCACTTACTCCAGTGGCCATTCTAAAGCCGGTCTTTCTGTCCGGGACAACGGTGTCAAGGGCAAGTCTCCACAACGAGGATGAAGTGCGGAGGAAGGGGGTAAAAATCGGTGACATGGTCCTTGTGGAGAAGGCGGGGGAAATTATCCCGCAGGTAGTAAGAGTCCTTGAGGAGGAGAGGACCGGGCAGGAGCGGGAGTTCGTGATGCCATCAACCTGCCCGGTGTGTGGGTCGGTTGTTTACAGGCCCGAGGGTGAGGCAGTGGCTCGATGCACCGGGGCGAGGTGCTCTGCGCAGATAAAGGAGAGGATTCTTCACTTCGGGTACAGGAAGGCGATGGATATCGAGGGCCTTGGCCCGGCTATCGTGGAGCAGCTTGTGGACCGGAAGTTGGTCGGGGATGTGGCAGACCTTTACTCGCTGAAAGGCCAGGACCTGAGCCGCCTGGAGAGAATGGCCGAGAAATCGGCTGAAAACCTCCTGGCCGCGATCGAAGATAGCAAGGGCAGGGGGCTTGAGAGGGTACTTTTTGGCCTGGGAATCCGTTATGTAGGTGTTACGGTCGCAGAGCTGCTCGCCCGCCAGTACGGTTCAATGGAGATGCTGGAGCAAGCGGGCAGGGAAGAGCTGGAAGAGGTTGAAGGTATCGGGCCGAAAGTCGCCGAGTCCGTGGTTCTTTTCTTCTCGCAGGATGATAACCTCAGAGTCATCCGGAAGCTGCGCTCTTTTGGGGTCTCTATGAAAGCAACTCAACAAGTTGTCGGGGAGGGCGGAGGTATCTTCGAAGGGAAGACATTCGTGCTCACGGGGACACTCGAGAATTTCACAAGAGATGAAGCGAGCTCGCTTATTAAGAGCCTCGGGGGGAAAGTGACAAGCTCTGTATCAGGCAGAGTAGACTACCTGCTACTGGGGAAAAACCCTGGATCAAAGCTCGAGAAGGCGAAAAACCTCGGAATCGAGATTCTAAAAGAGAAGGATTTCATCTCACGCACAGGACAAAGATAGTGCCATTCTGGCGGTAGGGATGTCATGCCGAAGCACACTGTATAAAATGATATGCCATAGTAACAGGTTTGAATGTGCCACAATGGCAGAAAACTGATCCCCTAAAATTCACTCCATTTTCACGATCTCGTAACCCATTGATAAATAATAAATTATAATCCCACAAAAAATGATCACTCCCTGGCATACTCCTTGCTTTATCATAGGGCAGAAAAACGGAGTGAGATAAAACCAGGAGAAAATGAGAACAGGAGGTGAGCGATCATGACACTGGTTAGATGGAAGCCGATGAGAGACTGGCTCTCTCTTCAGAGAGACATGAACAGGGCCTTCAACGAGTTCTTCAGGTTCCCGGGCACAGAAGTTGAGCTGTTCGAGAGGGACTGGGTTCCTGCCGTGGATATCTTTGAGAAGGATGATGAGATCACACTCAAGGCGGAGCTTCCAGGACTAACGAAAGACGATGTTAACATCTCTATCGAGAACGGCTCACTGACCATTACTGGTGAGAAGAAAAGAGAGAACGAGTTCAGCGATGAAAATTGCCAGAGGATCGAGAGATCTTATGGGAAATTTCAGAGGACATTCTCTCTGCCTTCCACGGTTGACTCGAGTAAAGTAAACGCAGTCTTCAAAGACGGTGTACTATCCATCAGCCTCGGCAAGAAAGAGGAGGCAAAGCCCAAGAAGATCGAGGTCAAAGTTTCGTAACAGTGAAGGCCGGAAAGAGAGCGGGCCATGGGCTCGCGGGGAAATCCCGGGGGCCCATGCCTTATTGCATTTTAAAACAGGGCCCAGGACTTGCAATTTACCCAAGAGGCATATATCCTAAATACAAATAAAACGAAACGTCCATACCCTGTTGGCTGAAAGGAGGTAGCTGAGTTGATCAGGAAAGGCAGGAAGGATAACAAGGAGGATAATGAGAAGAAGGAAATCAGGGTCGTCGAGCACCGATCCTCACAGGGGACGAAGGGAGAGGGGGCAGATGTGCAAAAAGAAGGGGCGGGGTCCTCGGATGAAAAGACTGCAGAGGAGCAGGTGACATCAGAAAAGACAGCCGATGCTGATTCGAAAGGGGAGACATCCGCAAGCGACCTTCAGGCAAAGGCGGAAGAGTACCTCAGCCATCTGCAGAGGCTTCAGGCTGAGTTCGAGAATTACAGGAAACGGATGATCAGGGAGCGGGATGAGAGCTGGAGGAGGGCAAGGGGTGATCTTATCCTTTCATTCATTCCTTTCATAGATGATCTGCGGCGTCTTCTCAGGGCGCCAGTCCAATCGAGTGATACAAAGAAGCTGGTGGAAGGTGTGGAGCTGATAGAGCGAAATATCATGGATTTCCTGGAAAAAGAGGGCCTCGAAGAGATAGAGGCGCTAGGGAAGACATTCGATCCGACCTTGCACGAGGCTTTAGAGGTTCAGGTTGTCGATGATGAAAAAAAGGATGGACTAATAGCAGAGGTGCTCATCCGAGGATATAAATACAAGGATGTGCTGCTCAGACCATCTGGAGTGAAGGTATATAAGTTCGCGAAAAAAGAGGAGCCTGAGGAGGAGAAAAGTGAGGAAGAGGCTTCATCAGATGACTGATTGTCCAATGAGCGACTAATCCTCTCTCATCAGGGGTGATTGAATTTGACACCGAGAAAAGATTTTTACCAGATACTCGGATTGAATGAAAAGGCCTCCCCGGAAGAAATCAAGAAGGCATACAGGAAGCTCGCAAAAAAATACCATCCGGATTCAAATCCAAACGATCCCCACGTAGCTGAGAGGTTCAAGGAAATATCTGAAGCGTATTCTGTGCTCAGTGACCCGGAGAAAAGAAAGCAGTATGACTCAATGCGGGCATGGGGGGGAGGTGCCTTCAGGGATTTTACAAGATACCAGCCACCTGATGGGATGGGAGAGGGATTTCCCTTCAGGGACTTTGGTGATCTGGGGGAGATGTTCAAGTCGTTCTTCTCCTTCGATGATTTCGGCTTTGGCCGGCAACAACCGAAGAAAGGAAGGGACATACATCTGGAGCTCGAGATCCCTTTCGAGCAGGCCCTGAGGGGAGGAAAGCGCACAATAGCCGTTCCCATCGAAGATGTTTGCGATCGTTGCAAGGGAACCGGCGCAAAACCCGGTCATAAGGTTGTGAATTGCACGAACTGCGGTGGCAGGGGAAGTGTTTCCTTCATCCAGGGAGCCTTCTCGGTGAACAGGCCCTGCCCTCGGTGCTATGGCAGGGGAACCATTATTAAAGTCCCGTGCCCTTCGTGCCGGGGCGAGGGTCTTTCGAAAAAAGTGAGAAGGATTGCGGTCACTATCCCCGCAGGTATAACAGACGGAAATACAATCCGGATCAGGGGCCAGGGAGGGAAAACTCAGAAAGGTGGAAAACCCGGAGACATATACATCACCTGCAAAGTCGGAGAGCATCCATTCTACAAGAGGGATGGCATGAACGTTCACTCGGAAATTCAGATCAACATAGCCCAGGCTGCCTTCGGTACGAAAGTGCAGATAAAGACCGTTGCCGGCAAAACCGTTGAGCTTAACGTTCCGGCCGGTACCAACAGCGGGACCCGTTTCAGGCTCAAAGGCCAGGGGCTTTTAAAAAACGGTAGAGCCGGTGATCATTTCGTCACCGTGAAGGTGCTCACCCCGAAACTTGCCAACGGAAGGGAGCGGGAGCTCTTCGAGGCCTTCGCCCGAGAGAAGGGATTGTACTGGTAAGAGTCTCTCTCCCGCGATTTTCCCCTTGAAAAAGCCCTCCGCTTTTCATAGCATTATTCTTTGCGACTGATTTTGTACTAATCGAAGTATGTCAATGAAATGTCTATCTGGCTTGATTGAACGGTTCAGAGCCAGGAGTCTTTTCGCTTGACGCTAATGCGTTTACCCTTCGATTGTTTCGCAGGTGAAAAGATAACACCGAACGATCCTGCGATTCGCGCAGGAGCTCTAAGCTCTGAAATCATCCTGTCCGAGCGAAAAGATGTTTATCAGTGTGATGTAGCGTAGGCACATCCGAAGATTTTCTATTCAATTGACTAAGAGCAGGAAGTTCAGAGGGGAGGTGATTGGTTTGAATATTCGGGTTTCTAGGAGGCGTTTCTTAATTGGTAGCATATGCTCTTTTCTTACCTCATGGGGTCTCCCGATAGATAGGCTTTTCGCCAGCTTGCCGACTACACCATCGGGGAAAGGTGGGGTGGCGAAAGGAACCAGGAAAGAGCCTGTCGTGATTTCAACCTGGAAGCATGGATTTGAAGCGAATGAGAAAGCATACTCAATCCTTACCGGTGGAGGGAGGAGTCTAGATGCTGTGGAGATGGGGGTGCGTGTCTCAGAGAATGACCCCGAAGTGACCGGTGTGGGCCTCGGCGGCTTGCCGGATGAAACAGGTATCGTAACGCTCGATGCATCTATCATGAGCCCTGACGGGAATGCCGGGGCGGTGGGAGCCTTGAGGAACATCAAGAACCCGATCTCTGTTGCGAGGAAGGTGATGGAGGAAACCGACCATGTGTTTCTGGTCGGGGAAGGGGCTCTCTCTTTTGCTAAGGCGCATGGATTCAAGGAAGAGTATCTATTAACGGATGCGAGCAGAGAGAGGTGGCTTAGGTGGAAGCAGAAGATGAGCGATGTGGATGACTGGCTTTCTCCGGTGGATGACCATGATACGATAGGGATGGTGGCGAGGGATTCCAACGGAGATGTGGCCGGAGCCTGCACCACCAGCGGTCTCGCATTCAAGATTCACGGTCGAGTTGGGGATTCCCCCATTCCGGGTGCAGGGATGTATGTGGCGAACGAGGTGGGCGGTGCTGCGGCAACCGGCAGAGGTGAAGCGGTTATAAAAATCTGCGGGAGCTTCCTCGTCGTTGAGCTCATGAGAAGGGGAAAGACGCCCCAAAGAGCGTGCGAAATAGCCGCCCAGAGAATAATAGATGCGAATGATGGGAAGCCGGATTTCCAGGTTGCGTTCATCGCACTGAGCAGTGACGGTGAGCACGGTGCGGTATCGATTCAGGAGGGATTCGAGTTTGCGCTATCTAAAAACGGAAAAACAGAGCTCCTCAAATCGAAGCATTTGCTGTAGCTCGCATCCTCATCTGATGAGGCCTCATGAAGGATTGGCGAGATTGCATGGCGCTTTTATTATAGCCATTGTTTTTTCCTTTTCTTTGTTCGTCCTGCCTCAGTCCGTTCCTCTGGTAGCACAGAACAGTAAAGGTGTCTGGGCGAAAAACGGAATCGTGGCCTCCCAAAACAAGTATGCAACGCAGGTTGGTCTCGATATTCTCAAAAGAGGCGGCAACGCAGTGGATGCGGCGGTGGCGACCTCCCTCGCTCTCGGCGTCACAGAACAATACCACAGCGGGATCGGTGGGGGCGGTTTCATCCTAATATTCATGGCGAATTCCAAAGGTGCGGTTGCCATAGACGCTCGTGAGAAAGCGCCCCTTAAAGCCCACAGAGGAATGTATGCCGGTGAAGATGATACCAAAAAGAGCACTGAGGGGGCGCTCGCGGTCGCTGTGCCGGGGCTCCTCGCCGGCCTGGATAGAGCGCTCGATGAGTTCGGGACCATGACCCTCGAGGAGGTTATAACACCCTCTATCCGTCTTGCACGAGATGGGTTCCAGATCGGTGTATATTACAGCCGGAAGATAGCAGAGAAGGAGGAGAAACTGAAAAGGCATCCTGAGACGGCAAAGTTGTATCTGCTACCGGACGGCAGCGCCCCGCCTCCCGATTACATCCTGGTTCAAGAGGATCTCGCCAGGACTTATGAGGAGATAGCGGAGGTGGGAGTCGACTATATGTATCATGGCGATCTTGCTAAAAGAATTGCACGCTATGTCCAGGGACAGGGGGGAATAATCACAACCGGCGACCTTGCTTCTTACCGGGCCGTGAGGAGGGAGCCTGTAAAGGGCAATTACAGGGGCTACCGAATATACTCCATGCCACCTCCGGGTTCCGGCGGAGTCCATCTCATCCAGATGCTGAATGTTCTGGAAGCATACGATCTAAGAAGTCTCGGCTTTGCTTCGTCTGATTATGTGCACCTTCTCGCCGAGGTCATGAAGTGGGCATTCAGGGACAGAGCAGTGTATCTCGGGGATCCGGATTTTGTCAAGATTCCGATTGAAAGATTGATCTCGAAGGAATATGCGATACTGTTCCGGGAACGGGTGAAGGAAGACACAGTGCTGGTGTTAGAAGAGAGCAGGGATCCGATCAGTGAACTGTTCGAAGGTGAGGGCAACACGAGCCACCTTTCGGTTGTGGACAGGTGGGGGAATGCCGTCTCGATCACACAAACTGTGAATCTTAACTTCGGATCGGGTCTGACCGTGCCGGGAACCGGCATCGTGCTCAACGACGAGATGGACGATTTCGCATCCCGGCCAGGTGTACCAAATGCCTTCGGCCTGGTGGGTTCAGAGGCCAACTCGATCGCCCCCGAGAAGAGGCCGCTATCCAGCATGACGCCGACTATAGTGACGAGAGATGGATCCGTCGTACTGGTACTCGGAAGTCCTGGCGGCCCCAGGATTATCACCTCTGTATTACAGGTATTGCTAAACGTGATAGATTTCGGGATGGGGCTTGGGGATGCGGTCTCTGCCCCTAGGGTACACCATCAATGGAAACCGGATGTTCTCTATATGGAGAGAATGGGCTTCGGAAAAGATGTTGTGAAAAACCTCCGGGCCAGGGGACACGTGGTAAGGCAGGAGGGTCCATGGAGTTCGGTGCAAGCGATATTATTCGATACAGAGAGTGGCCTCTTATTCGGAACCGCCGACAGGAGACTGGAAGGCAGGGCCGCAGGTTATTAATATGGGAAAAGAGATCTATTTTTTAGATTAAGCTGAGCGTAACCTAACATACAATGATAAGAGTAGATGTCTGTCCCCGTTTATCCTCTTCGAGGACTTTCCCCAAAAATTTAAACTTGCTTTCTGTAACTGTGTAAATAACAAAAGCTTTAAGTTCAATGTTTCTGGAACTTAGAGCCCTTAACTTCGACGCTTCGCATTGACCCGCATGTGGCTCGCAGGCGGGTTATCAGGGGAGTGTTCCTTTTGTTTCGGCATGCGGATTGACCGGCTTCAGGGCTCCGAGTCCTTTCACTCGGGCGTTTCGCATTTACCCGCATGTGGCTCGCAGGTGGGTTATCAGGGGAGTGTTCATTTTGTATCGGCATGCGGATTGACC
>JBHIFB010000003.1:0-51487 GCA_046760905.1 Candidatus Glassiibacteriota bacterium
TTCCCAGAGTGATAATATGTTACCGTAATTGCGAACGCGACCACTAAGTTCCAGGAAAAAGGGGTAAAGTACACATATGGTTATCACTTGACGCTTATCGTACGAAGTGATATTATACCTGTGACTGCTCTTTGAGAGCGGGTTTATTTTTATTGTGAATAGTTCTACTTGATAAGGTCCCGCTATATTTGAAACTACGGAAGATGGGATTTTCAGTAAGGGTTGCGGTGATCATAGTGAGAGAAGGGAGGATCTTACTCGCCCAGCACTCAAAGCAAGGATCCAGATACTGGGTCCTCCCTGGTGGAAGGTTACAAAACGGCGAAAGCATCACAGACTGTGGTAGACGGGAGTTGTTTGAGGAGGCAGGGCTGGATGTTCGATTGGGGAATCTTCTCTATATTGGAGAATTTTTCGGTGAGGGTTTTCAGGTCCTAGATCTTTTTTTTCTCGGTGAGGCCACGAGTTGTGACACAACGCTCGGCCACGATCCCGAGGATACCGGCCGGGCAAGAGTCTTGAGAAAGGTCAAATGGCACACACTCGATGAATTAAGGAAGGTGCTTCTACTGCCCGAGAGTGTTCATAGGGCACTTATTAAGGATTGGCCCGGTGGCTTCAAGAGACGAGGCGTATACATAGGCTCTTCTAAAGAAGGGGCGTCGAAGGATGAATCTAAAACTCACCAAGAGAAGTGAAGATTACGCGAAGTGGTACACGGAAGTTGTGATGAGAGCGGAGCTGGCAGATTACGCCCCGGTGAAAGGGTGTATGGTGATTCGCCCCAACGGCTATGCGCTCTGGGAGAAGATTCAGGCTGCCATCGATTCACTCATAAAGAAAACGGGTCACCAGAATGCGTATTTCCCGCTTTTCATACCGCAGAGTTTCATGGAGAGGGAAGCTGAGCATGTGGAGGGTTTTGCCCCCGAATGTGCTGTTGTAACAGAGGGAGGTGGCAAGAAGCTCGAAGAGCCGCTGGTTGTGCGTCCCACTTCGGAAACAATAATCTACCACATGTTCGCCAAGTGGATAATGTCATACAGGGATCTTCCGCTGCTCATTAACCAGTGGGCGAATATCGTCCGGTGGGAAATGAGGACCCGCCTATTCCTCCGGACCACAGAGTTCCTCTGGCAGGAAGGCCATACTGCCCACGCGAGCTATGAAGAAGCCGAGGAGGAGACCCTGCGCATACTCGATCTCTACACAGAGTTCCTCGAAGACTGGATGGCGATCCCGGTCATCAGGGGTAAAAAGAGCGAGTCGGAGAAATTTGCAGGTGCACTTCACACATACTGTGTGGAAGCGATGATGCAGGATCGAAAGGCGCTCCAGGCCGGCACATCCCACAATCTGGGACAGAATTTTGCCCGGGTATTCGATGTGAAATATCAGACAAAAGAGGGGCGGGAAGAATATGTCTGGAATACGAGCTGGGGGGTGAGCACGAGGCTCATCGGTGCCCTCGTCATGACTCACGGCGATGATATCGGGCTCATAATACCTCCCAGATTGGCTCCGGTTCAGGCAGTCATCGTCCCCATCTGGACCAACGACGAGGAGAAGAGAGTCATCGAGCCTGAGGTTCGAAACATGCTGGAGAAGTACACAGACTCATTTACGATACGCGTCGATGACCGTACCGATCTAGCTCTCGGGAGAAGATTCTACCTCTGGGAGGAGAGAGGTGTGCCTCTCAGGATCGAGATAGGTCCGAAAGATGTTTCAGAGAAGAGTGTGCTCATGGTTCGAAGGGATACGGGGGAGAAGATGACTGTCCCTCTGGAACGGGTTGTGGCGGTAGTGGGGGAAGTGCTCGATTCGATTCAAGAAAATCTTTACATGAGAGCCAAAAAGTTAAGGGACGAAAATACTTACACGGTCGATGATTATGAGGCTTTCAGGAATGTCATGGAATCAGAGGGCGGGTTCATCTCGGCTCACTGGTGCGGCGGGCCGAATTGTGAGGAGGTGGTGAAGGAACAAACCAAGGCAACAATCAGATGCATCCCATTCGACTCGGAGAATGAGGAGGGCAGATGCATAGTCTGCCAAAAGGCTTCGCCACAGAGGGTCATTTTCGCCAAAGCATACTGAATAGAAAATAGCACTCAGAGAGAAGGAAAAAGCGGATGGCGGGAGAGAAAGTACTTATTCTCGATTTCGGTTCACAGTATACACAGCTCATCGCAAGAAGGGTGAGGGAGATGGGGGTATACTCTGTCATAGAGAGGTATGATCACCCTGTTAGCGAATTCGATATATCGGTGAGCGTGATCACACTCTCCGGTCGAGAAAAGGCGCCTTTATTTTGGCGAAGAAGGCCCTCTCGTGCCGCCTCCGGTTCACGTCTTTCTCTCCGACACGAAGCGTCACATAGTTATCACGGGACCGGAGAAGATAGAGCTCGTCAAGCTCGGGTGGATCGAGGGGATTCTGATATGAAAAAAGCGGGGCCGTCTAGGTGCCGTGTGTACCCCTTGGGCGGGGTTGCATTGAGATGAGCCGGATCCAGACCGCTTCCCTCGTGGTGGGCGCCATCTTCTTCGTTTCTTTTCTTTTCGTGGCGGTTTCCTCTCTCCGCGAGGGTGAACGCCGTGCCGCGGGCCGTGCTTTGTTGCTCTGTCTGCTTCTCCCCATCCCATACACGGTCGCGGCCTTTTTACAGGATCACCCCGGCAGCGACATCTCTCTTGCTCTCCTGCTCCTCACCGTCTCAACCGTCCTCATCCTAATTCTCCCGGTACGGAGCTCGAAGCTGCAAGGAAGCGACACACCGAAACAGCGCATAGACGAGAGGGATGTCATGTTCTCGCGGCAGCTACTGGTCGAGGGAACGAGGAGGTTCGAAGAATACTACAGGGAAAATCCCAGCAAGAGGCTTCTCGACGACGAGTTCAGGTCCCGTCCCGGCCTTCTCGACCGGAAGGCGGCCCTTTATCACCCCCTAGCATTCCCAGCTGCAAAAGCTACTTTCGAAGTTGTTGAGGGCCTTCACCCCCTGGTCGAAGGCGAACCCTCGAGTGAACGCCAGGCCTTCGACCCTCGCTCCCTCACCGAATTCATCAAGGAATGGGCCAGGGGAAACGGTGCGGCCTCTGTCGGCGTGACCGACGTCAGGGACTATCACCTCTATGAGAGGATCGGGCGCGGAGCAGATTACGGAAAGCCTGTGATCCTGGATCACAAATGGGCCATCGCACTCACGGTGGAGATGCGTCTGGAAATGATATCCCGGGCACCCATGGCTCTCACCACGATGGAATCGGCCGAACGCTACCTCACCTCTGGAGCGATGGCCGTTCAGATCGCCCGTTTCATCAGAACTCTCGGTTACCGGGCACGTGCCCATATCGACGGAAATTACCGTGTCGTATGCCCGCTCGTCGCGCGGGACGCCGGACTAGGCGAGATAGCGAGGATGGGGCTTCTCATGACTCCGAGGTTCGGGCCCCGGGTGCGTATAGCTGTCGTCACGACCGACCTGCCTCTCCCTCCAGATGAGCCCTCGAGGGATGACACCGTGATCGACTTCTGCACGTTCTGTAGTAAATGCGCGGAAGCCTGCCCGGGCAGGGCCATACCCTTCGGAGGACGGGAGAGAGTGGAAGGCATACTCAGGTGGCGCATCGATTCGGAAGCGTGTTACACTCACTGGTGCAAGGTCGGAACCGACTGCGCGCGGTGCATTGCCGTGTGCCCCTATTCGCACCCGACGACCCTGATGCACAACGCTGTGAGATTTGGGGTGCGGACCTTCCCTCTCTTCAGGAGACTCGCAGTCGTCATGGATGATTTCTTATACGGCAGGAGGCCCCAACCTCACCCGCTTCCTCGATGGATGGAAGCATGCGGCATCGAGGGCACGCGGGTGGAGAGTCTTTCTGACGGGGACATCCGGGACCCGCTGCTTTGAGGAGGAGAATTCAGGTGAGAAATCGCCTTCTTCTTCTAACGGTCATGATAATATTGCCGGCCGCAGGATGCCAAGAGGAGGAACCGCTGGCCCCATACGGCGGCTGGCCTCCTTCCGGTGTTCTTTTCATCGGAAACAGTTACACCTCTTACAACGGCGGCCTCGACGCGCTCGTCGAGGGGCTCGTCGAAACGGGGATCCCTTCGCATGATATAGAGACGGGAATCGTTGCCCCTTCAGGGTACACTCTCTCCATGCACGCTGAGAGCCGGGAAACACGGGAGGCGATTGCAGACGGCGACTGGGATGTCGTGGTGATTCAGGAACAGAGCACGACTCCCCTTACCAATCCGGAGGCGATGTTCAACGCCGCACGGGAGATCGACCGGTTCATAAGAGAATCGGGGGCACAGACAGTTCTGTTCATGACATGGGCCCGCGAGGCGAGCCCCGGGACGATCGAGGGGATCGCGGCCGTCTACGACTCGCTCGGCGAGGAGCTGGGCGCACCGGTCGCCCCTGTCGGAAGGGCTTTCAGCCTGGCCCTCGAGAGAAGACCGGATATCGGGCTCTACGATCCGGACGGGAGCCACCCGGATGCAAGAGGAAGCTACCTTGCAGCATGCCTTTTCTATGCCTTCCTCTGGGGGGAAGATCCCCGGGGAAACGTGTTCACTGCAGACCTCGTACTCGAGCCTGCGGAGAGGAGTTTCCTCCAGGAGATCGCGTGGGAAGTCATCGACACGAAACCGGGACTCTTCACACAACAAACGAAGTCTAGATGAAACGACTGTCTTTGTGTGCGGCGGTTCCCGCAATCCTCGCATCCTCTCTTGGAGCGAAGACGGCCGCATCTCTTTATGCCCCGAAGGCGACATGCATTGCCTCACCCAGTTCACGGCGGAGGCAAGTTGAACCTCATTCTCATTGGGTAGGGGTCTTGGTATAGCTATCACTTGACGCTTATCGTATGAAGTGATATTATACCTGTGACTGCTCTTTGAGAGCGGGTATGTTTTTATTGTGAATAGTACTAATTGAGAAAGCCCCGCTATATTTTAAGCTACGGAAGATGGGATTTTCATTAAGGGTCGCGGTGATCATAGTGAGAGAAGGGAGGATCTTACTCGCCCGGCACTGAAGACTGGATAGCGATCCCCGTCATCAGGGGTAAAAAGAGCGAGTCGGAGAAATTTGCAGAAGCACGTCAAATCACAGAGGGTAGTCTTCGCCAAAGCATACTGAATAGAAAATAGAACTCAGAGAGAAGGAAAGAGCGGATGGCGGGAGAGAAAGTACTTATTCTCGATTTCGGTTCACAGTATACACAGCTCATCGCAAGAAGGGTGAGGGAGATGGGGGTATACTCTGTCATAGAGAGGTATGATCACCCTGTTAGCGAATTCGATCCATCGGTGAGTGCGATCATACTCTCCGGGGGGCCATCCAGCATATACGAAAGTGACGCTCCAAGATGCTCTCCTGAAATCCTGCAACTGGGTAAACCCATTCTCGGGATTTGCTATGGGATGCAAGTCACAGCACACGTTCTCGGTTGTCCAATAGTTAAAGGAGGCAGGAGTGAATACGGGGAGACGCTTCTTACGATCGTGGAGCCCGACCTCCTCTTTGACGGCTTCGATAAGGGCGAGACGACACGTGTTTGGATGAGTCATAAAGACAGGGTGGAGGAGCTGCCGCCTGGATTCAGGCTCCTGGCACATACAGAGAACTCGCATATAGCTTCTTTCGGGAACCTCGAGAAGAAGATATACGGAGTACAGTTTCATCCTGAGGTTATTCATACAGTAAGAGGTATGGATGTCCTCAGGAATTTTCTTTTCCGAATATGCCGGCTGAAAGGGGACTGGAGCCTTGGCGATTTCATCGAGGAGGCCATGGAGGGAATTCGGACAGTTGTTGCGAATGGGAAGGCCATAGGCGCGATGAGCGGCGGGGTGGATTCTTCGGTCGCCTCACTGCTCGCCCACAGAGCTATCGGGAAAAACTACATCCCAATCTTCGTGGATACCGGGCTGCTCAGGTCTGGTGACAGGGAGAGGGTGGAATCCCTTGGCAGGGAATTCCAGATCACACCTCACATTATAGATGCAGAGGAAGATTTCCTGAGAAGGCTTAAGGGTGTCACAGATCCTGAAGAGAAGAGGCGCCGAATCGGGAACATGTTCATCGAAATCTTCGAGACGGAAGCGGCCAGGGAAGGAGGTATCGAGTACCTCATACAGGGAACGCTTTATCCTGACGTAATAGAGAGTCTCTCCGTTCGAGGACCATCCTCTACGATCAAGACTCACCATAACGTCGGAGGTTTGCCAGACAATGTACCGTTCACTCTCATCGAGCCACTGAAAGAGCTGTTCAAGGATGAAGTGAGAGAGGTGGGGAGGGCACTCGGCGCTTCAGATCAGATCCTAGGAAGGCATCCTTTCCCCGGGCCTGGACTCGCGGTGAGGATCCTGGGTGAGGTCACAAGGGAGGCTCTCACGACTCTCAGATCAGCGGACCGGATATTCATTGAAGAGATAGAAGCAATGGGAATCTATGACGAGATCTGGCAGGCTTTTGCCGTGCTTCTGCCCGTAAGATCAGTTGGTGTGATGGGTGATGAGCGGACATATGAAAATGTTGTGGCTTTGAGGGCCGTTACCAGTCGTGACGGCATGACGGCTGATTGGTACCGCTTCACGGGAGAACAGTTGGGCCACATCTCCAACAGGATTGTAAACGAGGTCGAGGGGGTGAATCGGGTGGTCTATGACGTGAGCTCAAAACCACCTAGCACCATCGAATGGGAATGAGTTTCAGTTCTCGGTTTGACTATTCTCCTGTTCGGGCGGTTCGAGTCTCCTGTTGATAGTATCAAGCAGATTACTCCAGAACTCCGGTTCCTTGTGGGTGTTGGTGATGAATGAGACGAGATGTTCTTCGGTGATGCCGTGAGAAGAGAGATACTCATCACGTCTTTTTTTGAATAGCTCCCAATCGCCGCCGCACTCTCTCTCGATGAGAGTGAGCGACACATAATGTTCCACGAACTCATCAGTAGTGAGCAGAACTTGAGGTGTTTGCTTCTCTTTTGAAACGACGTGGCTGCTTGTATCCTCCTCTTCCTTCTGGAAGCGTGTGGGGGTTCCTTGTACCAGTTGTAGTATGATGAGCGCTAAGAAAATCGTATTCACTTCTCATTCCTCGTCCTTGCAAAGGAGCGATCCGTATGACTGAAAGGCGAAGGTATGAAAGGATCAAAATCCAGCTCACAGGGTCCATTAAAGATAGGGAGATCGAACGGGGTCTTACGAGACCTTCCGTGGCGATACTCGATCTCAGCCTTGGAGGAGCCTACTGTGAGATTGGACGCTACCTGCCCCCCCTTACGAAAGTTATGCTCAGCCTCAACTTTCCCGGTGATGCCGAGGAAGAGGCTGCGGTGTGCCGGGGAGTCGTAGTCAGAGTTGAACCAGAAGAGGAGGAAGCGGAGAGGGAGAACTATAAAGTCGGTATCCTTTTCACGGAGATATCCAGGGAAGACAGGGATAAGCTCAAACATTTTCTCGGGCGCCAGCTGGAAAAGGGTTCCGGATAACCTGGTCACTCTCCCTTCATCATAAAGTGATTCGCCTCTCAAGTCAACAATCTATTATCAGAATTTTCCTCACACGTTTTATAATTAATTTAAGAGCCAGAATTTAAAACAGCATGGTTAAGAATCGAGCTACCGAGCCCTAATCGTTTTTCAGCAGATTTTCAGGGAGGATCCTCTCAAGCTGCTCGGTGATCTGGGAGCTCTCCGAATCGGTGAAAGGCTTCTTTCGGAAGCTATCGTTACCGTATCCGATGACGATTATCTCGGGAACCCTGAGCAGCAGGAAGATTACGATCGCCCATTGCATCAACCTTCGCCACTTCGTCCATTTTTCTGTAATCCAACACGCCAGAGGAATGGAAGCGGCATGTAGTGCTATGACGACATGCCAGCCCTGAATCGTTACCGGTGAGAAAGCGCTGGAGATAACTACAGCCAGAAAGCAATTAAACGCATAGGAATGGAGCCGGTTCCAGCTCTCTTTCAGATCACATTCCGGTCTCTTTCGTCTGAAGAACCACCATGATGCTGCCAGAGACAGTATGATAGTTATAACCGTAAGCGCATAGAGCACAATGACCGCGAACTGTAGGATCCTTCTTGCCGGATCATCACCTATCCAGTTGCTATCAAGGAAGATGACATGTCGTAGGCGTCTACCGATATCAAGCGATCCAAGCCTGAACCAGTACAGAATTCCACGCAGAACAGGATATACTGTTACAAGCCCACGGCCAATGAAGCTCTGTGTGGGAAGAAAATTATGTAAGCTCCCTCGTGTTATGGCCATGATAGTGGGAATGAGTGGAATCGCTCCAATCACAACGCCGAGAAGAGCACCGGCCGCATTGATCCTGATGGATTTTCTGATGTACAGAAGCAACGTCAGGATAACGAGTATCAGGAAAGAGCCGTGTAACTGGGATGTAAGCACAAGGATTGCTGTGAGACCTGCGGAAGCGCCCAGATTTGCACGATCCATAAGCTTCCATACTGACCAGAAATGGATGGCCGCTGGAAGGAAGAGGAATGATGGCTCCCAGACGAAGCCGGAGTGATATAAGCGCCACGGAGACAACCAGTAAACTATGAGGAAAACGAGGGTGAGCCGCACCCCGGTCTGTCTCAGAATAATACTCACAAGAAGGAGAGCGGAAATGACATGGAACAGTCCAATTAGAGCGACCGGGGCGCGGTAATCTGGCCATATCCTGAGCGGAAGACCTATCAGAAGTTGAAGAAGGCATCCGGGAATAGGTGCGCCTCCCGGCGCAAATTTGGAAATCGGTGCAAGCTCACCGGTTTTTGCATAGCCGAGACCCAGCTTGAGAAGAGTGATCTGGTCACCGTGGATCCAGCTCCTGAACATAAGAAAGAGTTGAATAGAAACACCCAGGATAAAGACCGCAATAATCGCCAGAATATACATGTATCGGGATCGGTTTGTATTTTTCATTTTCTTGCGGTATAGGCTGTTATCGCTATCGCAGGCGATCAGTTACATGCATAGTGGTTTTTAAAACTTATTTAGTGTCACAGAGATCGATATCTACCTATATTATGGGAAGTATTAGATCATGGCAATAGGAATCTCCATATGAATTTCCCGGTCATTCCCGAACCTGATAGATTGTGACCGGATGTTGAGAACGTTCGGGACGCTCCGCTTGTCATCCTAACTCTTGAGCCCATCAGGCATTGCGATAAGGGATCCCTTGACGCTTTCGGGAATGAGGATTAAATTTCCTTGATTATAAGCGCAGGTGACATACTATGAATGGGAATTACGGTTTATCAAGATTTCTCCTCTTTCTCGCATTTTCATATCTCATTACGCCAACCACTGTGGGCGCATACAGTTCGAGGGCTGCGGTCTATTTTGCTATGTCGGTCAGGCAGCAAATGAACGGTGAGCATGATGATGCCATAGAAAGCCTGAAGTGGGCCGTCATTCTTGATCCCCAGTCAACTTTTCTCCTGGAGAAACTCACAGAACAGCTTCACAGAATGGGTGACTATGAGACGATAATCGAAACCATCACCCCGCTCGCTCTGCAGCACGAGAGCCCGAAGATATACAAACTAATCGGATCCTCCTATGAGAGCCTCATGGATTACGATCAGGCGGTGCACTTTTACAAAAAAGCCCATTCCCTGGATCCGGATGATAAAGGCAATATGGAGCATCTATGCAACCTGCTCGATTCGCTGGGGAAGCTTGAGGATGCCGAGTCACTAATCGGGGAGGGAGTCGCAAGATTCCCCGACTCGGTTGACCTGCTTTATCTCATGGGAAGGCTCCGTTTCAGACAGGAACAGCTCGACAGCGCGTCAGCATATCTCAAGCGAGTTCTCGAAATCTCTCCTCTTCATACCGAGTCGCACTGGCTGCTGGGAAATATTTCTGAACGCAAGAGAGATTATGAATCTGCGAGGAGCTATTACGAATCGCTCCTGGTGATGAGACCGAATGACCCTGCTCTTCTGAGCGCCCTTTTAAGGGTGCTTTCAAAATCGCAGGAATTCGATAAAGCGATAGAATACGGGGAGAAGCTACTGGTCGCGAATCCTACAAACAGTTCACTCATTGGGATGATGGGAATACTTTACTATGAAGTTGCCCTTTACGAGAAAGCCGTGGATGCGCTTGAGAAGGCGATAGCCTTAGGTAACACAGGCTATGACGTGCATCTTGTGCTCGGACAGTCTTTATTAGAGATCAACGAACAGGAGGAGGCCCTCAGGCAGTTCGAGATAACCACCAAGCTGGATTCCACACGGACCTCTGGGTGGTTGTATATGGGGCTTACATACCTGAGCATAGACCAGGCGGCGGATGCCCTGGCCGCGCTTGAACGAGCCGCCTCACTGGATACATCGTTTGCGTATATCCATTACCTGCAGGGGCTCGCCCACAGCAGATTGGAGGATCACGAGGATGCCCTTGAGAGCTTTCAGCGTGCCCTGGCGCTTCAGCCGAACGACAGGGACATACTCTTCCAGTGCGCCGCAACATACGACAATCTCGGCAGAAAGGATAAGGCCGAAGAGATATTGCAAGAACTCCTGAAGAACTATCCCGACGATGCTCCCATACTTAACTACCTCGGTTATCTTTGGGCCGAGCAGGCAAAGAATCTGATAGAGGCGAGGAGGCTGGTTACCAGAGCCCTGGAGAAAGACCCCGAAAACGGATATTACATAGATAGCCTTGGCTGGGTATACTATCAACTGGGAAAACTGGACAGTGCTCTCGTTGAGATGAAGCGTTCCTTGGATAGAGTTGATGATGACCCCGTCATATTTGAACATCTGGGCGACATATATCGGGATCTCGGTGAGACTGGCAAAGCGAAAGAGGCTTGGGAGAAATCGCTGAAACTCGATCCAACCAATGATGGGCTCAAAAGAAAGCTCGAGAAAGCGCATGAGCAGAGGGAGTAGACCGTGGGCACTTTCGATCTTGCTCGCCGCTATCGTGGCGAATTGCTCGCCGAGACTTATAAGCACAGACAGAGCGGCCGGAGGATCTCGCGAGGCGATAAGGTTGATCAATGGTTACAGAGAGAGCATCAGAACATGTCGAAGAATCTTTTCGATCGATGCAAGGAGGAAATTGGGAGGGATCCGGGGGGAGGGAATTCTACTTTATGTGGGTCCTTCATTGTACAGGCTAGAGGTATGGGATGAAATGGGTAACCTGATCTTCCATTACGTTGAGAACAGTGATGAACATGAGCTCTTGATCCCCGAGGGAACTGAGGCGGTGTTTGCCCTGGATGAGAATGGAGATGCTATGATTTCGAGCACGGGGTTCACCCTCAGCGAGCTGAAGAGTATTGGGCTCTCCGCCTTCTCGTTCGCTGAGGAAGAGGAGGATCTATCTGTTGGCTCGGATGGGGATGTTTTGATGAGCCTGGTCTCTGAAAGCGGGCACTTACAGAAACAGCTTTCATTCGATGGAGAGAGCGGGATACCCACCCGTTTCAGGGTGACGGCGGATGGAAAGACGCTGAGGGAGGCGAGCTTCGGCAACATGAAGGATGTTCAGGATATTACCAGGCCGATGCGTATCGAGATCGTTGATCATGAGAATTCAACCAGAGTTAAGTTACTGGTCCAGCAAGAACTTATTAATGAGTCTATTCCCGACAGCCTCTTCTCTTTGAGCGAGGTGGGCAGATGAAAATCGGAAATGATCGCTCAGTCGCAGGTTGTGCTTATTTAATGCTTATTTTGTTCCTCTCATCATGTGGTGTTTATTCGACGTCGACCCAGATCGCACCGCATCTGAAAACAGTATATGTGCCTACATTCAAGAACAAAACGTCTGAATTTTACATCCCTCAACTTATCACGGATGGAATAATAGAGAGGCTCCTAAACGAGAGCAACCTCAGAGTCTCTTCGACTGAGGATGCGGATTCCATTCTAAGAGGGACCATCCTGGATTATAGAGTGGAGGCTCTTGCATATACCGGGGAAGGCGAAGTTAAATCAAGGCGTGTGAGGCTTCTGATGGAGGCCGAGTTTGTCGATCAGATCAAGAACAAAGTTATATGGAAGGCGGATAATATGGAGAGGTGGGGAACCTATGATTCGGATACAGAGACTGAGAGGGATGGCGCAGAACGCGCAATAGAAAAACTTGCTCAGGATATAGTGACACAATCACTGCAGGGTTGGTAAAGATGTTGAACCGGATGGTATTAGTTCTTAATCAGAGTTATGAACCTTTGAGCGTTACCCATGCAAAGAGGGCGATTATTCTTGTGCTTCTGGGGAAAGCAGAAATAGTGGAGAGACACAATGAGGAGGTACGTTCAGTCAGTATCTCCGTTCCGCTGCCGAGTATAGTCCGTCTGTCGCTCTACGTAAAAGCCTTCAAGAGGGACATAGCCCTTAACAGGAAGAACATACTGAAAAGGGATAACTTCACCTGCCAGTACTGCGGGAAGAGGCACGAAGTGCTCACGACCGATCACGTCATACCTAAGTCCCAGGGTGGGTCGGAGAGCTGGAGCAACCTCGTCACTGCATGTATCAAATGCAACAACTTGAAAGGGGACAGGACCACCGAACAGGCAGGTCTTTCGCTGTTGCAGAAGCCGAGGAAACCTCACCGGTATTCTTATGTCCGTTTCTTCTCTTCCATCCCGGATGACCGATGGAAGCCGTATCTTTTTCTGGATTAAATCGTCGATTTATGTCCTATGATTAGAGGATCGATAGTAGCTCTCATAACACCCTTCAACAGCATGGGATCCCTTGACATCCAGCTTCTGAGAGATCTTATCAACTTCCACATGAAGAGCGGAACGGATGGTATCCTGGTTTCCGGCACTACCGGTGAGAGTCCCACTCTGACTCCACAGGAGCGGAGGGCCCTCCTTGAGGTAGCAGTCGAAGAGTGCGGCGGCGAGACAACTGTAATAGCCGGCTGTGGAACGAATTCGACTGTGAAAGCCATCGAACTCACAAGGGAAGCCCTCGAGATCGGAGCAACGGCCGGACTCTCAGTCTGCCCTTACTACAACAAACCCACTCAGGAAGGATTATATAAGCACTTCATGGAAATCGGGGATGTGGGGCTTCCGATAGTGCTTTATAATGTTCCCGGGAGAACCTGTGTAAACATGTCGCCTGAAACGGTCAGGCGTCTATCTCTCCATGATAACATAGTTGCCATAAAGGAAGCGAGCGGGGATATCGGTCAGATCAAAGAGATACTGAACACATCGCGGCGGGGATTCTCAGTTCTATCCGGCGATGACAGCCTCACTTTCGATGTTCTAAAGCATGGTGGTAGCGGTGTCATATCGGTAACGGCAAATCTGCTTCCAGGCAAGGTGAAGGAAGTAATCGGGAAAGCTATCGATGGCGATTGGGAAGCGGCAGGTAAGCTGCACGATCATCTTCTTCCACTGCATAGAGGCATGTTCATCGAAACAAATCCAATACCTGTGAAGGAAGCCTTGAACTTGATAGGGTGGAGTGTGGGGGTGCCAAGACTCCCGCTCACAAAGATTTCGAAAGATGGGCTCACCAGTTTGAAGAGAATCCTCTCGGAGTATGAGGCTGATATTGACAAGGAACACTCACCGTTTCTTCGCCAGAGTGCGGTGAAGGGGAGAGATGTATGAAGCTCGTTGTGAACGGGGCAATGGGGAGGATGGGAAAGGCTGTGATTTTGGAAGCCCAAAGTAGTGGAGGCTTCGAGCTGGTTGGCGCCATAGAGTCGCCCCGGTCGGAACTAAAGGGCACGTTCCTTGATGAAATCCTCGGTTCGGCCTACCCCCACCTGAAAGTGACAGGCGGATGGCACGAATCATTCCGGCGGGCCGATGTAGTAATCGATTTCTCGCTTCCGGAGGGAACGATGCAGATCCTTCCTCATTTGAATCGATTCGGGATTCCTCTTGTAAGTGGCACAACCGGGCTGTCAGATGAAGAATGGCGAAGGCTAACAGAAGCGTCAAAAGAAATAGCAATATTTCATTCCCCCAACATGAGTGTGGGCATGTATGTAATGTCGCAAGCAACGAGGATTGTCGCGGAAAGGCTCCCTGAGTCATGGGATTTTGAGTTGATCGAAGTTCACCACAAGATGAAGAAGGATTACCCGAGCGGTACCGCGCTCCAGATGTCGAGTACAGTTTCAAAGATCCGGCACAAAAAAGTCGAAGACAGCCCTGAGGGAACCAGAATACATTCACTCAGGATAGGCGATGTGCCCGGAAGGCACCTTGCGATGTTTGCAGGTAGGGGGGAAGTTGTGGAGCTCTGTCACAACGTGCATTCAAGAGCTGCATTCGCTAACGGATCGCTGGTGGCTGCACGCTTCATAAAGGATAAGGAACCTGGCTTCTACAGCATGGATGATATATTCGCCGGACTGGAGTAGGGGGAAGGCATTCGGATGGATATAAAGTATTCAAAAAGACTTTCTATGATACCTGCTTATATTTTCCAGCGCCTTTCGGAGATGAAAGAAGCCCAGCTCCAGCTCGGGAAGGATATTATCGATCTCGGTATCGGTGATCCTGATCTTCCCACCCCCCGCAGGATAATAGAGAGGCTTAAAGCGGAGTCTGAAAAACCGGAGAATCATCACTATCCACCTTATGCCGGAATCAGGCCTTTCAAGGATGCTATTGCCAGATGGTACAAGGGGAGATTCGGAATCGATATAGATGCCGATAAGGAGGTGATAGTCCTGATAGGTTCGAAGGAAGGCATCGCTCACATATTTCTGTCGTTCATCGATCCGGGTGATGTGGCGCTTTGCCCGAATCCTTCGTATCCCGTCTACTCACCAGCTACCGTCTTTGCCGGCGGCACCCCCTTCTATGTTCCACTTCGGGAAGAGAATAATTTCCTGCCTGACATCTCCTCAATACCCAAGGAGATTGCTCGGAGAGCCAGATTGTTTATAATAAATTACCCGAACAACCCGACGGCCGCTGTCATAGATAAGGAGAGCCTCGAGCTGATCGTTTCCTTCTGCAGATCGAACGAGATCATCCTCTGCCAGGATGCGGCATACTCCATGCTCACGTTTGATGGCTACGAGTATCCAGCCCTCTTCTCGATAGACGGTGCCAGGGAAGTCGGAGTGGAATTTCATTCTCTCTCCAAGACCTTCAACATGACAGGTTGGAGGGTGGGCTTCGCAGTTGGGAGAGAGGAGATCCTGAGAGGCCTGCTGAGGATAAAATCGAACATGGATTCGGGTGTTTTCCCCGCCATACAGCAAGCCGGTGTCGAAGCTCTCGAAAATTGTCAGACCGATGTGGCAAAGAACGTCAGGGTATTCGCAAGACGGAGGGACAGGGTGGTGAACGAATTGAAGAAACTGGGTTGGAACGTGAGGAAACCTTACGGTACTTTCTATCTCTGGCTCAGGACTCCTGGAAGGGTGTCATCCATGGAATTCACCAAAGAGGTTCTTGAAAGATGTGGCATCCTGCTGACACCGGGCATTGGTTTTGGAGAAGAGGGGGAAGGATATATCCGAATAGCACTCACACTAGAAGAGGAGAGGCTCGAGGAGGCGCTCCACAGGCTCATCAGGTTATGAGAAGAGAGAACGGGAATATTATCATCCAGAAATACGGCGGCAGCTCGGTGGAAAGCCCGGAAAGGCTAAAGGAGGTCGCAAGGAGAATCATACAATGCAAGGAAGCCGGTGACCACATTGTCGTCGTCGTCTCAGCGATGGGTAACACAACAGATGAACTCATTGAACTGGCTCACAGGATCTCACCTGTGCCTGCTCGCAGAGAGCTCGACATGCTTCTCTCGGTCGGTGAGAGGATCTCCATGACGCTCCTCTCCATGGCGATTAATGATCTCGGTCATAAGGCGATCTCTTTCACCGGTTCTCAGAGCGGGATCATAACCGATGAAAGGCACACAAATGCGAGGATAGTGGAGGTCAGGGCATCAAGGATACTGGAGGAGCTCGAAAAGGACAAGGTGGTGATAGTGGCGGGCTACCAGGGTGTGAGCAGGTCGAAGGAGGTTACAACTCTCGGCAGGGGGGGCTCGGATACAACCGCGATAGCACTCGCGGCAGCTTTGGGCGCACGAGTGTGTGAGATATATACAGATGTAGATGGCGTCTATACAGCTGACCCGGGCCTCGTGAAGGATGCGAAGAAACACACACGTCTCTCCTACGATGAGATGCTTTCACTCTCCGCCGCCGGTGGAACAATACTCAAGAAAGATGCGATGGAGTTTGCGAAAAGCAGAGGCATCAGAGTCGTTATAAGATCCAGCTTCTCCGAGGACCCCGGCACAGAGATCGGGATGGTGGAAGGGGGAGTCACAAGCCAGGTAATAGCGGTCACCCAGCAATTGGATCTGGTCGCCTTGCTATTTGACGGGATGAAAACCAGGGAGAAGATCCTCGAATTCATAAGAGATCTAAACAAAGAGGGTATCGAAGTTAGGGATTTCATTCTTGATTGTTCGGATGCGGAAACGGTTGCGGATCATCTATTCCTTGCGATATCGGCATCGCATGAATTCGAGCGAAATTACGTAGAAAACGCAGCAAAGCGTTTACTCGCGGGACATGGCCATCGCCTTTTTGAATGTGGATCGGTATCGATCGTGGCCAGTGCCGATTCGTACCTTCCCGAGTTGTACTGTCGGATCCTGCAGCTTCTTCAAGCTTACAAGATAAGGACCTATGGAATGAAGAAGGAATTCGCCGCTATAACCGCATACATCGAGAGAAAGGATGCTGAGACGGCCTTGTCCATCCTTCACAGGGAGCTGGTTCAGTGATTGACGATCAGAGTGGTGGAATATGAAAGTGGCCGTCGTCGGCGCGACAGGGCTTGTCGGAAGCACATTGGTCAGGCTCCTTGATGAGAATGAGATCCTATCCCGAAACCTGACTCTGGTAGCATCTGCCAGATCAGCAGGAACCATTTTCTCCGCTTCGGGCGAATCACGTCCTGTTCTTGATATCGGCTCCAGGTGGCATGTCAATCAGGATCTTGTGTTTCTCATGGCGGGTCGAAACATCTCGAGAAGGGAGATACCGCAGCTCAGGGACAAAGTTCCCCTCATAATCGATAATTCCTCAGCATTCAGGATGGAGCCGGATGTGCCGCTCGTAGTGCCTCAGGTTAATCCGGAAGCTGCTAGGCAGCATAGCGGTCTGATAGCGAATCCCAATTGCTCAACAATACAACTCGTCGTAGCGGTGAATCCGATCCACAAACTGTCTCCGGTAACGAGGATTCACGTTTCGACCTATCAGGCTGCCTCCGGAGCCGGCAAGGAGTTCATGGAAAGGTTCTGGAAGGAGGCCAGAGAAGACGTTAAGCTCGAACCGCGGGAAATTTCTGGCAGGTCTGAGACACTTTCCTTCAATCTCCTTCCTGTGATAGATACGATACTCGAAGACGGCTACACCAGAGAAGAAGAAAAGATTATGGAGGAAACCCGGAAAATCCTCTCCGATGAATCGATACACGTATCGGCCACAGCGATTCGTGTTCCGGTGGTGAATGCTCACAGTGAGTCTGTGTATCTTGAAACCGTCGACGGACTCGATATCGAATGCGTCAAATCGGCCCTATCACAAGCGCCGGGAGTAAGATTCGTTGAGGACTATAATAACCCCCCCACGCCAAGGCAGGTCTCAGGTTCTGGCGATGTCTTCGTAAGCAGGTTGAGGAAGGACAGGGACCGGGAAAATGCAATTCACATGTGGGTCGTAGCGGACAACCTGAGGAAGGGCGCAGCACTGAATGCCCTGGAAATAGCGAAGCTCTTCATGCAGGAATGTTGACATCGGATTTCTTCATCGTTAGAATATAGTCTTACGATTTCCCGAATGCATTAATCAGGCTCTTTGGAACCGTCATGCATGAAAACAACCTGCTCGAGATAACAACCCACCTGGTGCTTCAGCTTGCCGTTATTCTCTTTGCCGCAAAGATAGCGGCTGAAATTTTTGTCAGATATCTGAAGCAGCCGGCAGTCCTGGGAGAGCTCATAGTTGGCATGATCCTGGGCCCCTATGCCCTCGGGAGCCTCATACCCGTTCCAGGAATGTCAGAGGGGTTAAACACCCTGTTCCCCCTTCCGAATTCCATGGGAGGATCACATGCCGTGACCGTACCGGTATCGAATGAATTGTGGGTTATAGGGCAGATAGCCGTTGTTATACTCCTTTTCATCGCGGGCCTCGAAACCGATCTGGATCAGTTTATCAGGTATGGCTTCCGCGCCCTTGTGATAGCTATTGGCGGCGTCATCGCTCCTTTCCTGCTTGGGGCATACGCCACCGTCGCATTCGGTTTCGCAGCGTCAATCATGGATCCTGTCTCACTTTTCATGGGTGCGATAATGACTGCCACATCGGTTGGCATTACGGCTCGTGTGCTGAGTGATATAGGGAAAATAGCAACTCCGGAAGGAGTCACGATACTGGCCGGCGCCGTTGTGGATGATGTGCTGGGTATACTCGTTCTAGCAATTGTTGTGAGTATATCGAAGGCGGGGGCGGTATCCACTTCTGCAATCGGTTTACTAGCGCTGAAGGCCTTCGGATTCTGGCTTGGACTAACTACTGTTTCGATACTTATGGCAAAACTGATCGCCAGGGCTCTTGAGGCACTCAAAACGGAAGGAGCCTCCATGACTCTTGCCCTGGGGCTATGTTTCCTAATCGCTGCGATAACGGAACTGTTCGGTCTCGCGATGATAATTGGGGCATACATGATCGGGCTTGCCCTCTCGAACACGGAGATCGCCGAAAGGCTCGAGGAGTCTCTGAGATCCATATATCATGCTTTTGTACCGATATTTTTCGTTGTGATGGGTATGCTCGTGGACTTCAGAGCCATGCAGTCGGCCATCCTTTTCGGGGTGGTGATTAGTATTCTCGCCATAATAAGCAAGGTGTTCGGTTGCGGAATACCCGCTCTCGGCGTGGGATTCAACATGGCCGGAAGTTTCAGAATCGGAATCGGCATGCTGCCACGTGGAGAGGTAGCGCTTATCATTGCAGGCGTTGGGCTGGCGAGCGGCGTAATCGATAATACGATTTTTGGAGTCTCTATAATGATGACATTCGTCACCACCCTTATGGCTCCCATAATCCTCGTTCCAATTTTCAAGAGGGGTGGGCATGGCAGGAGAGTGCAGGAAAGCAGTGACTCAGATCGGAGAGACGAACTATGAAAAAGTATAAGATAGAAGGCAAAAAGGAGCTGATCCACTTGCTCAGCCGCGCAATAAGAGATCGGGTGGAGAAAGAGGGCTTCAACATACGTGTTCATCTTTCTGAGCCTATTCACGAGGCCACGGTCTTCGAATATGAGAAAGATGCCGGGAAAATTGTGATCACCCTGGATGACGGCTCTCTAGGAGGCTCGAATCTCACCGTGGAATCAGAGGAAGTGGATACATTCGCGGTTGTGCACTCCGCTGCGATAGATGTGATTGCCGGGCTAATCGATATGTATCTGAAGCCCATGGTTAGAGATAGGGATAGGATGAGAATTCTGGAAAGAATCCGGGATCTGGTTGAAAAGGCTGTTAGGAAAGGGAAGTGAGGGGAAGGTGGGGAACATGCCAATTAGAATCGGTCTCGTGGGAGTCGGTGCTATCGCCCAGGTGGCACATTTACCGGCCTATGATAAGATACAGGGAATAGAAGTCACAGCCCTCTGCGACAGAGATGAGGAGAAAACAAGTGTCGTTGCGGGCAGGTATGGGATAAGAAAAGTCTACACTAGGTACGAAGACCTCCTAGGTGACCCTGAAATCGACGCGGTGGATGTGTGCATACCTAATTACCTGCATTATGATGTCGTTACTCAAGCGGTGGAAAGAGGCAAGGACGTTATTTGCGAAAAACCGCTCTCGCTGAATTCGAACGAAGCGAAGCGGATAGTGAACCTGGTGGAGAAACACAACAGGAAACTGCTAGTTGCGTTCAATAACAGGTTTCGCCTGGATACATCGATCATAAAAGCTAGAATCGAGCAGGGAGAACTCGGCAAAATAATGTATCTGAAGACCGGCTGGCTGAAGAAGAAATTTTCTCTCTTCAGGCAACCATGGGCCTTCTCACGTATGGAAGCCGGAGGAGGAGCATTTATCGATATGGGAATTCATCTCATTGATGTGTGCCTCTGGCTGCTCGGTTATCCCGAAGTGAAGAGAGTCTCGGCATTCTTGCATAACGGGCGCGAGGAAGGGAGTGTCGAGGATGGTGGAATAGCCCTCATAGTGACAGAGGGAGATGTTTCGATCTTTGTAGAGGTCTTCTGGGGATTACATCTGAAAGAGGGATTCCACTACCTAAATGTATATGGAGAGAACGGTTCAGCCCAGCTCGATCCCTTTTGCATATATGGTGGCGCGAATGGAGAGATCGTGGACAAGACTCCCAAGATCACAAAGAGCAGGGAGAACATCTTTATAGAGTCTTACAGACACGAAATAGAATACTTTGTAGAAGTTCTGGGAGGTAGGGCAGATCCACCACGCCTTGAAGAACAGATCATACTGCATGAGGCGATTGATGCGATTTACCGTTCGGCAAGGGACGGGACAGAGATAGCACTGAGGTAAGAAATAGGATATGATGGCATTGTGGAGGAACCCCCGCTTCCTTCCCCTACTCTCCGGATTACTGCTCACCCTATCATTTCCACCTTTCAACCTTCTTCTCCCCCCTTTCTTCGCAGTCGTTTTTCTGCTTCTGTTTCTTGAAAGAACCGAATCAACTCGAGAAGTTATTGCCGGGGCTCTTATCCTTGGGCTGGTTCACTATGTGTCGCTGCTCTACTGGATAGTCATATTCTCCTGGATCGGTTTCTTTCTCCTCATGGGATACCTCACTTTTTATCCCATCCTCTGGTGTCTAGTGCACCATTATATGTGGAAGAGGTCAAGGTCACTCTCTCTCTTCATCATGCCATTCTCCTGGGTTTGTTTTGAGTATTACAGAGGGATCGGCGAGCTCGGTTTCACCTGGGGCCAGCTGGCATATTCACTCACGGGGTTCCCCATACTCTTACAATTCGCGGACACCACGGGTCCCTACGGAGTCTCCTTCTGGATAGCGGCAGTAAATGTACTCATCTACCTGGCCTATCGTGCGACTGGATCGGCGAGAAGGCTTCTATACCTGTCGATGGTTGTCGTTTCTTTTGCGTGTGCAGTGGCATACGGATTGGCGAAATACTCAACCTTTGAAGCTGACGGCCACATAAACATAGCAATGGTTCAGCCGGGACTTGATCAGGATGTAAAGTGGAATCCAGCGTTTCAGGACAGCACCATAATGATACTTTCAGATCTATCGAGGGAGGTCACAGACGAAGAAACCGATTTAGTGATATGGCCCGAAACGGCCGTCCCGACGTATTTGAAGCATGACCTTCTCACAATGACGCTGATCTCTGACCTCGCCAGGGAGTTGCATAGCTCTATAATTCTTGGGGCACCGCACTATGAGGTCCAGGAAGGAGAGTACAGGTCATTCAACATTGCACTGTACTATGATGCAGAAGGCATGATGAGCAGAGAGGTATACAAGAAGATTCATCTCGTTCCATTTGGGGAAAAGACTCCCTGGGAGGATCGTGTGGAGTTTCTGAGGAATGTGGACCTGGGCGGGGGGCATTTTACCTCCGGCACGGATTTCACCATCTTCCGGATTGATTCTGTGGAAATCGGGACACTTATATGTTTTGAATCCATCTTCCCTGAGCTCTCACGCAGCTGGAGGAAGAAGGGTGCTGATCTTCTGGTGAATATCACCAACGATGCATGGTTTAAGAGGACTTCAGCACCATACCAGCACGCTTCGGCGATTGTCCTGAGAGCCATCGAAAATCGTGTTTCCATTGCAAGAGCCGCCAATACAGGCGTCACACTCACGGTTGACCCTCTCGGTAGGATTGGGAAATTCACCAGGATCTTTGTTAGAACGACGTTATCAGACAGACTCCCCGTCTCGTTAAGGGAGAAGACCATTTACACGGAGTTGGGAGATTTCATCACCATCCCATGCTGGATCGTCTTTCTCTGTGGACTATTCGCCGTCCGCATCATGGAAACCGTTGATTCGACTTGATATTTTGTCCTTCTTTCATTAATTTTATTTGTGATAGAGTTTATAGAAAAAGGCAGGTCCTTTTGACCTGCTTTTATGATAATTCGCTTATATTCAAGGAGGTCACGCTATGAAGAAGGGAATTCACCCCGAATACATGAAATGCAGGATTACCTGTGCCTGCGGAAACGTGATGGAGACCTATTCAACGGTAGAACAGATCAGCGTTGAAATATGCTCGAAATGCCATCCGTTCTTTACAGGCAAACAGAAACTTGTGGATACGGCTGGAAGAGTCGAACAATTCAGGCGCAAATATGGGATGAAGGGCCCGAAGGTAAAGCCGAATGATGAGTGAGGTAAGTGATCCATGCTGGCCAGGGTGAAAGAGATTATCGAAAGACACAGGCAGATCACAGAGCAGCTCTCTGCACCATCAATAATGAATGACCGCCAGAAATACGCTGAACTCGTGAGGGAGCACAATCATACCTCCAGGGTGGTCGAGACGTATAATGAGCTTTTAAGGGTGGAGGATATGATAAGGAAGGACAGAGAACTCTTAAAAGACGATGAAGACGAGGAGCTTACCAGCCTGGCCAGATCAGAGATAAGATCTCTGGAACAGGAGAGGGAGAGCATCCTTACCGCTCTCAGGGAGCTTCTTATCCCAAGAGATCCGTTCGAGGGCCGTAATACCATTGTTGAGATTCGCGCTGGGACAGGGGGGGAAGAAGCGGCCCTGTTCGCCCGTGACCTCTTCAGGATGTATACAAAATATGCCGAGAAGCGAAACTGGACGGTGGAACTCATGAGCTCGCATCCTACGGGCATTGGAGGGTTCAAGGAAATTATCTTCATGGTGCGTGGAAAGAATGCTTATGGAAGCTTGAAGTACGAAAGCGGTGTCCACCGGGTCCAGAGAGTCCCGGAAACGGAAACCGGCGGGAGGATCCATACCTCGGCTGCAACCGTGGCGGTCCTGCCGGAGGCGGAGGATGTCGATGTTGAGATCAAAGATAAGGATCTCAGAATAGACGTGTTCCGATCCTCAGGCCCTGGAGGTCAGAGCGTCAACACGACTGATTCGGCGGTAAGGATAACCCACATACCGACTGACATCGTTGTTACCTGCCAGGATGAGAAGTCTCAGCATAAGAACAAGACCAAAGCGCTGAAAGTGTTGAGATCGAGGCTGTTCGATAAGATAATGAAGGAACGCGATGAGGGCAGAGCACAGCTGAGAAGAAGCCAGATATCAACCGGTGACAGAAGCGCTAAGATCAGAACATACAATTTTCTCCAGAACAGAGTAACAGACCATAGAATCAATCTAAACCTGCATCGGTTATCTGACGTCCTCGATGGAGATCTCGACGAACTGGTGGAAGCGTTGGAACTGGAAGAGAAGAAAGAGAGGATGATGCACTGAACCAGGATCTCCCTGTGTCCAATGCCCTTACAATATCCGAGCTTCTCAGTAAAGGCGTTCGTCTGCTCAAGGAGAGAGCTATCCCTAATCCGAGAACTGATGCCGAGCTTCTTCTCGCCCATGTACTCACAAGAAGCAAACTTTACATCATTACAAATCCGGACGAGATAATAGATTCAGGGATGATCGAAGAGTACCTGAAGGCAATTTCCATGAGGGCGTATGGAAACCCGGTGCAGTATATCATAGGAGCCGCCGAATTCTACAATGTCAGCCTGAAGGTGAATCCGGATGTGCTGATTCCCAGACCAGAGACGGAAGTACTCGTTTCATCCATTCTGGAAGTTATACGGGAGGATGAATTCTTCGAGCACGAGGAGAAGTTGAGTCTGCTCGAAATAGGCACCGGATCCGGAGCCATATCTGTTGCCATCGCTTACGAACTCTGCCGTGATAAAGATCTGAGGATTGTCGCAACGGATGTCTCAAACCGTGCATTGAAGGTGGCGGAGGAAAACATCAAGAATTACGGTCTTGGTGAACTGATTGAGCTAAGATTGGGTGATATGTTCGAGGTTATCGATGAAGGAGAAATGTTTCATATCATCATTTCCAACCCTCCTTACGTGAGGAGAAAAGATCTCGAGACACTTCCAGAGGAGGTAAGGGAAAGGGAACCAATGGTGGCTCTCGTGTCCGGGGAGACTGGCTTTGAGCTCATCGATATACTGCTTGGAGAGGGCAGGAAACATCTACATCGAGGGGGCATTCTTGCCCTGGAAATGGGTATGGGACAGCGTGATCGGGTGGCAGCCATGTTTGAGAAGAATGGATACCAGCACTATCTTTTCAGAAATGACCTGACGGGCATACCGAGGGTGGCGATGGCCTGGTGGGGGCATTGAGGTAAAAAGTAGTCGTTTGGCGGAGAAATACCGCGTGGATAAATTCATCATTGAGGGTGGAAAGACGCTCGAGGGGCAGGTGGCCGTATCCGGTTCTAAGAACTCCTGCCTGCCGATAATGGCAGCCAGCTTACTTACGCGTGGGGAGACTGTCATTGAAAATGTTCCTGCACTGCGGGATGTATACACAATGGCCCGCGTGCTCGAGAATCTGGGCGTTAAAGTCTCGATTGGGAAAGGCCGGGCCAGCATCACAACCACGGATTACACGGGATTCATTGCACCATACGAATTGGTGAGAACCATGCGTGCCTCGTATTATGTGCTGGGGCCCCTTCTGGCTGTAATGAGAAAGGCCAGGGTCTCTTTGCCGGGAGGATGTACGATCGGGGCTCGTCCGGTGAATCTTCACATCGATGGATTGAGGGCTTTGGGTGCACGTATCGATATCGTGCATGGATTCATCGATGCGAGCGCAGATAAGCTCGCGGGAACGAAAATAAACCTTAGCGGACAGAAGGGGTCTAGCGTAGGGGCAACCATCAATGTTATGATGGCGGCCACTCTTGCTGAAGGTGTGACTACCATAGAAGGTGCGGCAATGGAACCGGAAGTAGTCGACGTGGCAGGTTTCATCAGGGCTATGGGCGGTGATATAGAGGGCGACGGCACCCCTGTCATAACCATCAAAGGTAAGGAGAGTCTGAAACCGGCTCGCTACAAGATAATACCCGATAGAATCGAGGCCGGGACTCTGGCAGTTGTGGTTGCAATGGTCGGGGGCGATGTCCTTGTTGAAAGCTGTGATCCTGCGCATCTCGCCTATACTCTGGATACTCTGAGCCGGATAGGGGCCCGGATCGAGACGAGAAGCGATGCGTTTCATATAATGAGCGATGGCGCGAGACGGCTCGAGTGTTTCTCCGTAGAAGCGGCACCGTATCCAGGCTTCCCAACCGATATGCAGGCACAGTTCATGGCGATGGCGACCCTGATTCGAGGCGTGAGCGTGATCAAGGAATCTATTTTTGAAAATAGGTTCCTCCATGCGGTGGAACTTGCCCGAATGGGGGCGGACATCACACTCGAAGGATCTGTGGCGCGAGTCAGCGGGGTGGAGAAATTGAGCGGAGCACCTGTTATGGCATCGGATCTAAGGGCTAGTGCCGCTCTGGTTCTGGCTGGACTGGCCGCTGAGGGAGAGACCCATGTGTACAGAATATATCATCTGGACAGGGGATATGAGTCTCTGGAGAAAAAGCTCCGCAGTCTGGGTGCCGTGTGTGAGAGGATAACAGATTAGGATGCGGGAGTCCTGGTCGTCGCATTGATTTTTCCAGGGAAGAATAGTTGAAGTTTGTAGTATATTAAAGATATGGATGACAAATTCTTAGGAAAATGGGGAAATGCTTACCGGCTAATTCATCTTGCAAAAAACAGGGTGAAAAATTATTTTTGTTAAAAATACACGGATCTCAATACGAAGGGAGGTGATACGTAGAGAGAACCTGAACCGAGGGATACATACTTCCATGGAGGGAAAGAAAATGAGAAAAGCATTGGTAGTGGTAATCTTCTTTTCGATGTTTGTTTTCAGCAGCACCGGTTTTTCGCAGATAGTGGAAAAGACTTCCGATCTTTCAGCCTACGTCGGTATCTTGAGTTCTCTCGAAGCCGATGTGAAAATTCAATTTGAAGGACAACAAGAGCAAACAGGTAAGGATGAAGGTGAAACCGAGCTCATGTTCGGGGCAAGGTACAACTACAACGTAGACACGAACAATGCTCTTGAGGGCACAATTGGTTTCATGTTCCCCGAGAAGCAGAAAGTTTATCTCTACCATGTGAACTACAAGTATAACATCACACTCAGCAATGAGATGGTTGTGCCTTTTGTGACTGGTGGTGTCGGAGCGATCACAATCTCTCCTGATGAAGGGGAGAGCAGTACCAACTTGTCATTCAATTTCGGTGGCGGACTGGGCTATTTCGTTGGCGAGAACCTGGCGATCAGGGTCGATGTGCGGGACATCATCATGAAGAGGGGCGATCAGGACATTGAGATCCAGGGTGCCCAGGGTACTATAGAAGGTTACACGGTACAGAACATTGAAGCTACTGGAGGAATTACCTACTATTTCATTTGAACTTAGAGAGAAAACCTCGTCACAGGGAAATCCCGTTCCCGCCGGGGAACGGGATTTTGTGTACTGCCGGAACAACAACCTTTGATTTCTGAGGCTGATTCAATCCCTGCTGCCTAGGGATTCTTTTGCCGTCTTGAGAAGTTCCTCGAGCAACCTGCTGAATTTATCCGTGAGCTGGGCTCTTTCGGAGCTTCCATCCCCTCCAAACTTATTGACGAAGATACCGTCACCCGTTCTCTCAAGGAATGTGATTGATCGCTCACCGGAAATTCCTTTTCGTATGATTCCTTCGAAGAGTGATCGACAGCCCTTCAAACCGAGAGATTTTACCACGAGCTCCCAGAACTTATCGAGCATCGAGAAATAGAATGTAGCTTCCTTTTTCCTCGACAGGTAGGATAGGAGTTCACCAGCATCAAAAGGTTTTATGACGATTCCGTTTACGTCAGCACCAAGAGCCTTCTCAGCCAGCTCTTCTATTGAAAAGGCGGTCATGAGGATTATGAAAGCATCCCGCTTCAGCTTCCTGATCCTTGTAGCTGTCTCGATGCCATCTATTCCGGGCATCTTAACATCCATGAGGATAACATCAAATTCACTCTCACCGATCTTATCGAGAGCGATATATCCATCTTCTGCGGTGGTCACAGAACACCCGAGTTGCGTGAGCAGTTCCTCGAGGGAATCCCTTATCTGGGGGTTGTCATCGACTACGAGAATGCTACTGTATGTCACTGTTAAAACCCTTTTCTATCGGAAGCGTGATGGCGAAACAGGTTTCTCCTGCTCTGCCGCTTTTCAGAGAGACGGTTCCGCCATGCTTCCCGACTATAGAGCGGCAAAGAGGGAGACCCAGACCAACACGACCGGCCTTCGTTGAATAGAACGGTTCAAAGATCAGGTTTATCCGTTCCTCACAAACGCCTTCGCCGGTATCAGTAACTGTGATCTCTGCTAGATTCTGATTTCCTCCGTTTCCTGTTTGCAGCAATCTGAGGGTCACGGCTACCTTACCTTCATCTCTGATTGATTCGAGACCGTTTATTATGAGATTGTATATTGCTTGAGTGATTTGCTCCTCATCTCCTTTAACGAAGACGGGCTTTCTGGTGAGAGATTTGATGCTCACGCTCTCACTCGCCGGACACCTCATCACGGCCTTCCTTATGGCTTCTGTGGCGGAGAAGAGATCATTCGATTTGAAATCGTGCATATCGAACCCTAAGACGCTCTCTATGATCCTGTTACAGCGTCTGACCTGGTCTTTTATCCTGCCTGTCCACTTATTTACATCGTCCTTCTTTTCCCCTATCTTTGTCTCGAGTATGGAGGCGCAGTTTTCTATGACTCCCAGGGGATTCCGGAGTTCATGGGAGAGACTGAGCGAAAGCTTGCCGAGAATGGCGAGTTTCTCGGAGCTTTTCAGTTTCTCCCGTGTCGAGCTGAGCTCCCTGTTTATCCTGTTCAAATCTTCTATCATGATGAGCATTGCTGCCTGGTCTTTCGTGATTTCCTCTACCTTCTGCACCAGTTCTTCGCGCGACCTTCTCAGGTCTGCTGTCTGTTCCTCGATCTCCGCTTCAAGTGAAGACGCTCTCATCTTTAGTTCTTTCGATTCCTCTCGCAGTGATGAGATGACGTCGCGATAAGCTTCCCAATAGCTGTTGAGAATTGTTCTGAGAAGATTTGTAGCTAGTAAGTTGATACGTGAGAAGTCTTTCTCGACCATCTCACCCATAGAGAGGTAATTGTTGAAAGCCTCTGAATGGAGCTCCAGGATCTTGTCAAGAGAAACACCTCTCCTCATCAATCTGTAGCCCAGTAGCGATGCCAGTTTCAGCTGCTTGGGGTCGCCTTCGAGAACATTCGAGAATACACGTGCATAGAGGATCCGCTCCTGCTTCTGGATCAAGTTTCCCCTCCGCCTGTTCTCTCGAGCTGTCTCAGGAGTTCTTTGATCCTAAGCTCCCTGTCAGTCGATGCCTTCCTGAACCTCTCAAGGAGCTCCATCTTCTTCTTGAGCTCTTCCTCTATTCTCTTCTTATCAGTGATATCCCTTGCGATCCCAATTATACCGCTTCGCTTCTTTTGATTGTGGAGAGGATTGCACCTGAATGAAGCCGTGATATAGCTGCCTGACGCTGAAAACATCCTGGCCTCGAACTCAACGGTCTTTCCATTCAGAACTTTCTCCATCTCCTTTGAATACAGGTCCCTGTCCAGCTCATGTATGAGAGTCTCCAGAGATTTTCCTCTGAGGTATTCACTTGAAAAACCCGTAAGCTCCCTGAGCCGCCTGTTAACAGATTCGAGCTTTCCACCGTCATCCATGATGAAGATGAAATCGGCTGCCTCTTCGAAGATCTCTTCATAGCGCTGACTGGCCGATCTCAGCTCCTGCTTAAGGCTTTCGCGTTCCGAGACATCATGCATCCTTGACCAGAGTCCAAGTACCTCCCCGTTTGTTCCCTTTACGAATTTCTCCTCGACCTCGATGACCTTTTCATCTCCACTCTTGGAGGGAATCACCACCATATACTTAACATTCTCGAAGGAGCCGGTTTCCTGGGAGTCTGTCTTGATCACCTCGCACACGGGGTTTTTGATCATGAGGCTGGGACCTTTCTGTTTCCATTCTTCATCGGTGTATCCCAGAACCCGCTCGATCGACTGGCTTATGTAGAGGAGCCGGCCGTCACGATCATATATGCAGATTATATCGTCGCTATACTCGCTACTGAGAATCTCTCCGATTCTCATTAAATCAGTTTGCTGGAAAGGCGATTCTGACTCGAGCATGAAACTCAGCATCGCATCCATTGAATCCTCGAGTTCGCAGATAGCCCCTACAAGGAGATGTGGCATTCCATCGAGTTCCCTCTCAAGCATCGTAATTATTTCCTTCTTTATAGCGAGCATTATCCTGTGAATCGTTCCAAGAGAGGGGAGCTCTGGAAGATCCCAGCTCAGCCGACACTTTTCATCAGTTACAACCTTTTTTCCAGAAAGAAGCATTGTCGTGAGGCATGAAAGGAATGCGTTGATGAGAGATGACAGTGGAAGACCTTGGGGAACCGAATCCCCGATCGTCTTCATCACGCCTTTCTCGAGACTGTGTTTTCGGTTTCTGATGAGGTGGATCAACTTGTTCGCGGACATGCTAATTCCCCCTCCCGAACGGATCGAAGCCCTAGGTACCCGAACTTTTGAAATTTGCAAAATATATGCCATCGAGATCATAAAAAAAGCCTGCCGCGACCGAAACGGATAAATAATCGGTGACCCTCGACGAAGGCATGAAAATTGCTATTTCCATAGTAGTTCAATCTCTGTAAAAAATCGTAGGAGGGACCATATACCGTGAAGAAGACAGTGCTAATTGTAGATGATGAACCCCACGTGATCCAGTCGATCAGGGCCGAGCTGGAATCCAATGGTTTCAGAGTTGTCGTTTCAACAAACGGGAAAAGTGCCCTCGATCTTGCCAAGAAGGTTAGACCGGACCTGATACTTCTGGATATCCTGATGCCGAAGCTCTCGGGATTGGAGGTGTGTTCGAAGCTGAGGGAAGACTTCCTCACTGCCAGGATACCGATCGTTATCCTCACGGTTTTAAATGATACAAGGAAAAAAGTGATTGCCATAGATGGCGGGGCTGATGATTTCCTCACCAAGCCTTTCGACCCGGAAGAGGTTGTGGCGAGAATCAGGATGATAATCCGCAGGACAGAGACGAATCTCGGTTCCAATCCTCTGACGAGGCTGCCAGGCAATACGGAGATATACCGGGAGATAGAAATCAGGCTCAAATCGAGGAGGAAATTCGCGATGGCCTACCTCGACATAGATAACTTCAAAGCATTCGATGATATGTATGGATATGAGAAAGGGGACAAGGTTATTATCGAGACAGGGCTCATGGTACAGAGTGTCGTCGCCAGGCACGGGAATAAGAAAGATTTCATTGGCCATATCGGAGGAGATGATTTCGTTATAATAACCACGCCTTCAAGAATCGAACAGATCTGCAAAGCCCTCATAGCCAGATTCGATGAGACGGTACCTACATTTTACAATAATGAGGACAGGAAGCGGGGTTACATCGAGTGTGAAGACAGGAGGGGGAATCTAAACCGGTTCCCGTTGCTCACTCTTTCCATTGGGGTTGTAACCAATGCCAGAAGGAAGCTCGTTTCTCATATACAGGTGGCTGAGATCGCGACAGAGATGAAGAACTACGCAAAGACCTTCAAGGGAAGCTCGTACAAAGTCGATAGGAGAAGGGAGTAAACGGTGCCAGTAAAGAGAAGGAGAAGGAGCCATAAGAGCACGGTCCATGCAGTGAGTTCTCCATCAGGTGAATCCCTCGCTGTCTATGGCTCATTCAGCTGTAACAGAGGAGACAGGATTGTCGCCCTTGATCGGGCAGGAGTTAAGATCCTTGGGCTCCCGGAATGTGCCGAGTATCGTGGACTTCATTTCAAAGATGTGTTTGGCGTTCGACCTTCGGAGAGGGAGAGGATACTCCGCTCGATGAAAGACGACTCAGGGCGATTCCTCGGTGAAGTGGCCATCTCCAGGCCTGATGGCAGTACGGGTGTCCTTCTTCTCAACGAGGTCTTCAAGAAGAGTGAGGATCAAATGGAGGGGGGTTCGGAGGGAACGTTCATCGATGTTACATCCGAAAGGAAGTGGGAAAAGGAGCTCTTTAACATAGCAAGAAACCTCGGTGGAACTCTTGATGAAGGGCAGATCATAGATAGGATTGCCCTTGACCTATCGCGTGTGACCGGCTTTGGCATTTGTTCTGTAGTGCTTTTTGACGAGGATGGAATAAAGATCCACACAAGGTCTCCTGTGAAGCTTGGAAAGGGAGTGCAGGAAGATCTCTCGAAGCAGATTTCCAATGGGATTGGAATATATCTCGAATATACAATGGAATCCTCAGATATGAAATTCGAAATAAAAATGTTGCCAGATATGCAGTCACTCGGCGTGAAAGGGAAGAAAAAGATAAGAACCCACCACATCATACCTCTTCTCGTTGGCTCTCAGATGGCTGGAATCGTACATCTCGGAAGTTTCACTCCGATTCTGCTCACCGAGAGGGACAAGGCGTCTCTGCTAACATGCTCATCCCCGATGGCCTTCGCTCTGCATAACGCCCGTTCCTTTGAAAAACAGAAAAAGCTCAATCAGATGAAGAGCGAATTTATCTCCAACGTCTCTCACGCTCTGAGAACACCCATGGCCACGATGAAGCAATGTATTTCACTCCTTTCGAGGGAAAGGGGAGGTCCGCTCACAAATATTCAGAGAAACTTCCTTGGAATGATTGAGGAGAATGTCGACAGGTTAACCGGGGTACTGAACAATCTTTTAGATCTTTCTAAGATCGAGCACGGTTCGATGGAGCTTAACAGAACCGAGACGGATATGGTTCTTCTGGTGAAATCCATCATTCGAAGCTTCGATCCCTTGATTAGAAGCAAGGGGATAACATTCAGCTTCTCAACCAAACAATCTTCAATAAGTGCCTTTGTGGACGGCGAGATAATGCGCCAGATCATAGAAGGGCTACTGAGCAATGCGATAAAATTCACCCCGCGCAAGAAGAGAATCGTACTCAAACTATCG
Organism: Candidatus Glassiibacteriota bacterium; assembly: GCA_046760905.1. Classification (GTDB taxonomy): domain Bacteria; phylum Gemmatimonadota; class CAZMKB01; order CAZMKB01; family CAZMKB01; genus JBHIFB01. The sequence continues at coordinate 32,241 of JBHIFB010000003.1, forward strand.
ACGAGTGCTAAAAGGGTTATGGTCTGTGTGAAAGATGAAGGCTGCGGGATGAGCAGGGAAAATCTAACGATGGTCTTCGATAAATACAGATCCTTCCAGAAGGGGATAAAGGCGGGTGTGAGAGGCACTGGCCTTGGACTGGCTCTCACGAAAGAGCTGGTCGAGCTTCACGGCGGGAAGATATGGATCGAGAGCGCTCCCAGGAAGGGCACGGAGGTAAGTTTCGTGATCCCGAGAATGCCATTTGCTTCAATAGTTCAGGAGAAGGTAAATCGATCGATGCAGCTTTGCAGGATCAAAGGTGAGGGGCTGATTCTCTTTTTGTACATTGCGAATCTTGATGGTCCCCCTCCCAGCTCTTCAAGGATCAGGAAGTTGAAAGAGCGGTTGAGCGACTACCTGGGTCCTGTCCTAGGCACGATCGAGGGTCAGATGATTATAGACGAGGAGGAGGAGAGGGTGGCGGTTCTGGCCCCCATAAAGAAGAGGAACAAGGAGAGCATAGAGAGAGCAGTCAGGAGTAGCTTCAAGGAACTGCTGCAGGAGGCAAAATCAGACGGCAATTCACTTTTTTCCTGGGCCTGTTATCCCGATGAGGGTGAGACTTTCTCTGAGCTTCTGGAAGCCCTGCTGGTCAGTGCCGGGATCGCCGGCAAGGAGATTCACCTGAAGAAGAGAGGGGGCGATAAAAATGGAAGATGAGGGAATGAAGGGGAAAAAACTCCTCGTCGTGGAGGATGAAGCCGACCTCCGAGAAGCAATAAAGTTCGATTTAGAAATGTCAGGATATGAGGTCTATTCGGCTGAGGATGGAATCAAAGGTCTGAAACTGGCAAGAGAGAAGAAACCGGACCTTTTGATCCTTGATCTGCTCCTTCCGCGGATGGATGGTTACCGGGTGTGCAGGATGCTTAAGGTCGACGAAGAGACCGGAAAGCTACCGATAATCATGCTCACGGCCAAGGCCGGCAAGCAGGATGAAAAGTTGGGATTGGAATCCGGGGCCGATCTTTACATGACGAAACCATTCGAGCCAGAGAAACTCCTGGAGAATGTCAAACTTTTAATACAGAGGACACTAAAAGAGAGGAAAAATTGAAAAAGCGGATCCTTATCGTAGATGACGAACCATCGATACTGGAAACAATTAAGTTCCACCTCGAGATGAGTGAATATGAGGTGATACCTGCTTCCGATGGGATGGAAGCCCTGAAGCTGGCGAGAGCTGAAAACCCGGATCTCATACTACTCGATCTCATGCTGCCGCGGATTGATGGGTACAAGGTATGCAAGATGTTGAAAATGGATAGAAGGTTTCAGCGTATACCGGTGGTGATGCTGACGGCGAAAGCTGGATCGGTAGATGAAATAGAGGGTTATCAATCGGGGGCTGACGCATATCTGAAAAAGCCTTTTGACCTTGAAGCCCTGAGTTCGGTGGTTCAGGATATGCTCGAGAAGTGTCAGGGAAGCAAAAACTGATAGACACTGATGGAGCATCAAGATGAATTACCTTAGCCTCTTCGACTATTTGAAAGAGACCGGTATCCGGATTCGTGGGAGCCGTTCTGATGAAACAGATTGAAAAAAAGATACTGGAATATGCAGCGAGGAATGAGCTTCTTAAGGATGATGATGTTAAGAGAGTCACCGAAGTCAGAGATGAAACGGGCGAAAATGTCGATCAGGTGATCATACGACTGGGTCTTGCTACGAAGGAACAGATATATGGCGTTTTGGAAGAAATGACAGGATATCCGACAGTTGATCTGAGCCAGGTCTCTCTTGAGAAGGAGGTGCTCGAGCTCATACCCGAAGCTGTCGCAAGGAGGAACCAGGCCATTCCCCTTTTCAAGACAAAAGATTCCCTCGCTCTCGCAATGGTTGACCCATTGAACTTCGAAGCACTCGATAGCCTTCGGGCTGCAAGCGGGCTGACCATAGAGCCGTTTATCGCAGCACCAACAGATGTTGGAAGGGCACTCGATCAGTATTACGGGGGCCGTCAGTCCATGGCCGAGCTCTTCGAGAGTAAACTTGAGAAACCGGGATTTGCTCCGCAAGAGGAAATACGCATTAAGGGCTTCGAAGACCAGAAAGAGACCTCTCCGGTCACACTGATCGTTAATAGACTCCTTCTGCAGGCCATCCGCGAGAATTCCAGTGATGTCCATATCGAACCATGGGGCGAAAGGTTAAGAGTAAGGTACAGGATAGACGGTATACTACACGATGTACCGGCCCCTAATCTAGAGGTATACGAGGCCATCGTTTCGAGAGTGAAGATCCTTGGGGGAATGAATATAGCGGAGAAAAGAATTCCACAGGATGGAAGGGTGGACATCGTTGTTGATGGTCGGGAGGTCGGTCTCAGGCTCTCGACGTATCCCACTTATTTCGGAGAAAAAGTCGTGATAAGGATTCTCGATAAGGGCAAAGCCGTCACAGAGCTGATCTCCCTGGGCTTCAGGGGAGAGTCCTTGAGGAGATTCGAAAAGCTGATTCGGGAGCCGCATGGTGTCCTCCTCGTGACAGGGCCCACCGGTAGCGGGAAGACGACCACCCTTTATGCGGTGCTCAACAAACTGAAAGGTGTCGATAAGAATATTCTCACGATAGAGGACCCCATTGAATATCAGATGGATCTCATCTGCCAATCCCAGGTTAATCCAAAGGCCGGCATGACCTTCGCTACAGGGTTGAGGGCGATTTTAAGGCAGGACCCCGATGTGATCATGGTCGGTGAGATAAGGGATACAGAAACGGCAGAGATCGCAATACATTCCGCTCTCACCGGACATTTAGTTCTGAGTACTCTTCATACCAACGATTCCTCAGGGGCGGTAGCAAGGTTAATAGATATGGGGGTTGAGCCATTCCTCATTGCATCCTCACTGGTAGGCATCCTGGCGCAGAGGCTTGTCAGACTCGTTTGCCAGGAATGCAAGGAAGTTATTCTGCCGGATGATGAACTTCTGGGGAGAATAGGGATTCCCGAAAAGAAGGGTGATGTCGTGTTTTACAGGGGACAGGGATGCGGTGCCTGCAAGGGAACAGGCTATAAGGGTAGGACGGGTATCTATGAAGTTCTCATAGTGGATAAGGAAATGAGGGAATTGATAGCCAGGGGTACTAGCTCTATGGGTGTGAGAGAACATGCTGTAAGAAGCGGAATGGTTTTACTGAGAGAAGACGGTTTGTCAAAGGCGCTCGAAGGAATCACATCCGTCGAAGAAGTGCTCAGAGTCACCGGATCGGAATGAATCACACACCAAACTCCTGCCAAAAACGAGTGCGTCACCGAGAGACATGACAATGCCGATCTTTGAGTACACCGCTAGGGACATGGCCGGGAACAAACTCACCGGTAAGATTGAGTCTTCCAGTCGCTCTCAGGCTCTGGATGAGCTGTCCAGAGGGGAACTGGTCCCTATCTCGGTTAAGAGGTCAAGACCGCTTGCCGATTTCTTACCCGTTGGCCGCAGGCGTATAAAGAAGGAAGAGATAATCATCTTCAGCAGGCAGCTCATGACCATGCTGAAAGCAGGGATAGGCCTTCTCTCCTGTTTGCATTCTCTCAGAAAACAGGCTGAGAACCCGGATATGAAGAAGACGATTGATGAAATATACACCGATGTTAGTGAGGGGAGTTCTCTTTCGGAGGCGCTTTCAAAGCACGCTGGTGTATTCAATGACGTCTATGTTAGCATGATTCGTGTTGGTGAAGAAGGCGGTGTCCTGGACGAAGTGCTCAATAGGCTTGTGATCCTACTCGAACACGAGGCTGAAACCAGGGCGGCTCTGAAGCAGGCTGTGCGATACCCCGCGATGGTAATCATAGGCTTGGCGATCAGTTTTGTCGTTGCCGTTGTTTTCGTCCTGCCAAAGTTCAGCAGCCTGTATAGCAGATATGAAGCGGATCTTCCTCTTCCCACCCGAATACTTCTCGGATTCAATGACGCAGTAAATAGTTACGGACTCTGGATCGGCATTTCTATAGTAATTGTTATCTTCTTCATCCTCCTGGCGTTGAGAACCGAGGCGGGGAAAAGAAAATGGGATGAGTACAAGCTCGTTCTGCCTGTCCTGGGACCGCTTTTTGTGAAGATAGCTGTCACGAGATTCGCCAGGATGTTCGCCACTCTGGATAAGTGCGGATTACCGATATTGAGGAATCTTGAGATAGTTGCCGAGACAGTAGGGAATCTCGTTATTGCTCAGGAGATAATGAGACAGAGAGAGAGTGTGAGAGCTGGTAAGTCAGTTGCTGAACCCATCAAAGACAGCAGATATTTTCCCCCCCTTGTTTCAGAAATGATAATGATCGGAGAGGCTTCAGGTTCAATGGAAGAAGCACTTAACGCGGTTTCTGATCATTATGACAGGGAAATAAGCTACGCCGTGAAAAATATGACGACGCTTATCGAACCAATCATAACTTTAATTATGGGCGTATTCGTGCTTTTCATGGCAGTTGCCGTATTTTTACCTATGTGGAAAATGTCTAGCGTTATACGGAAGTGATAAGACTGGAAAACAGCCCAATAAATCAAGGGCTTGAGCATGACCTGTGAACCTGAAGGACGGTTTAAACGATCATAAATCTGGCAAGTTTTTTGCAATTATCGTCTTAGTGCCCTGATTTTGCATAGGCTTCGATAGGCTCCAGGGTCCTAGATCGAGGAGTCCAGGGTCGATCGTTGCAGGCAGGGATCCTGGAGCCTGACTCTGAACCAGATGCTGAGTATCCTAACCGATCTGCAGGTAAGCGGGAAATGTTCGTCTCCATCGATCTTCGTCACTTTTATCGAAACTCCTACTTCCACCGCGTTATGACCAGTTGCATTAACTCATCACCAGTGATGGGATTTTCACTGATAATGCTCATCGTTGTCATCACCGTCGTTGGCGTATTAGCGGCGATTGCGATACCAGGCTGGAATCAACTGGCGAGTGTAAGGGTGGCCGCTGCCGCAAGGAGACTCATTGGGGACATGAGATATGTACAGGATCTTTCTATCAGGACCCAAGCGGTGCACACGGTGACCTTCTCCTCCACCGGGTACAGTATTCAAAGAGAAGGACAGGGCCTCATAGAAGATCCTTCATTCAAGGGACAACCATTTGTTGTCGATCTTACTTCGGATTACCCGGGAATCACAGTCAGCGCTTCTTTCAAAGGGAATCAGGAGTTCTCATTCCAGAAGCGGGGGAATCCGACAAGCGGTGGAAGCGTGACTCTCTCTCTGGGCGGTGAGAACGTCGTAGTTAGAATCGAGGATGAGACAGGCAGGGTCTCATACTGAATGAGGTTACCGGATGAGGAGGAAAAATAATCTTTATCAAAGCAGAGGAGGTTTCACCCTTATCGAGTTGATCATCGTGATTGTTATAGTAGGACTTTTTCTGCCGGCAATGTTCACCATGATGCAGACCGAAGTGGTCCAGGAGAGTCAAAGCCTGTACGACCAGCAGCAGCTTTCATTAGCCGAAGCCTCCATGGAGGAGCTTTTTGCAGATAAAAATGCCCCAGGAAGGGGTTTCACCTATCTGTCTCCCGGGAATTATGACAGTAACACGGGTCTGACAGGGTTCACAAGGCAGATAGAAGTAGAAGATCAAAGGGTGAATGGGAGGCCGGCGAAATCAGTAAGAGTGACGATAGCCAGGGAGGGGATCTCGGACATCTCCCTGACAGCTGTGTTCATCGAGAACTGGTGAGATTTCTTATGCGGTCTAAACGGTCGGTTTTCAGGAATCAAGGATTCACACTCATGGAAGTAATCGTGGCGATGACCATAATATCGATCGTTGTTACAATGCTCACCGGGATATTCGTGACTAACGCTGATATATTCAGGTTCATCATCAGTTCAAGCGATGATATAGGTGAGCTCAGGCTTGCGGCCGGCAGGATGACTCTCGAGTTACGTTCTATAAAAGATAAAAAAAGCGTGAAGAAAGCAACCGAATCCAAAATCAATTTCATAAATAGCGAGGGTAGCAACATGAAAATAGAATATAGCGCAAAATCTGAGACGATAAAGCTGAACGGTAAACAGCTGGCCGGTGAAATAGGTGATTTCCATCTGAAATACTACGATTCGTCCGGGAGTGAGCTGTCCAATCCCAAGACCAAGCCGGAAACTAATATCTGGAGTGTTGAGATCGAAATCGGAAGGTCCGGGCAGAATAATCTCAGGATCATCTCCCGGGCGTATCCGAGGAACTTCATATGAGGAAGAGCACATCGCAGGATTTTAGAGTATCAGGCAGAAATGAACACGGGCAGACTGTGATCTTCGGCGTCTTCCTGCTGCTGATTTTCGCCGCCTACGGTGTCGTGATCGTGATGAACATGGCAGAAGAGAGTTCTTCGGTAGCGTATGGATTCAGGGCGAGAGAGGCCGTTTATGCCGCAGAATCTGGTCTGGAATATGCAATAGAAGAGATAAAGGCAGGAATGAATAATGCGGGCAATATAAATGATCTGATGATCGGGGGTACGAGTGTGGATGTGAACAATGTGAACGACACCCTGCTTTCAGCCGTGGCCAAAACTTCGGAGCCGGCCCTAACAAGAACAGTCGAACTGAGAATAGAGGTGAGCAGCCTTCCGGCCGCTTTGTTCTATGCGCTATATGTATCGAATCAGGGGAATCTGAAATTGGAGGCGAAAACCACCATAGATGGAGATGTTCTCTTTAACGGCAATGATCTAAAAATCGGGAAAAAGATGTCTTTCAAGGAATCGGTGATCTTCGTTCCCCGTGTGGCATCCATTCAAAACAAAAGCGGGAAGCAAATTACACGGCATGACTATATGTACCTGGATGAACCTCCAGATGATTTCCCTGCCCTCGATACCGGTTATTACGATGCTTACATAGACAACCTATACGGGTATGAGAGTGTCGGACCTGTTATCAATAAAAAGACCAAGCTGAAGGACTTCGAGGACAGTGTGCTCTACAGGGACGGAGACCTGGAGATCAAGGCGCAGGTCCAGGGGCCCGGCATAATCTGCGCCAGCGGAGATATCACCGTGGAGAAAAAGGTGAAGATCGGCCCCGATGTTCAGATGCTCTCCGGAGGAGAAATCGCCTTATCCAAAGGAAGGGTGACAAGTGGAAAGACCATTGCCTCGCTGCTTTTTGCCCGCGGTAAGGTGGAGCTTTCAGACGGTGCAAGAGTGACCGCCGCTGTCATCTCAACGGGGGATGTCAATTTAAAAAAAACCGTGAAACTAAAGGGAACCTGCTTTGTGTCCGGGTCGCTCAAGCTCGAGGGCGATTACAATATAGAGGGCAGTGTTGTTGCATCCCGCATCTCCAAGTTTAAAGGGAAGGGTAAAATAAAATTTAACCAAGACAAACTGAATGATCTATCGATTCCGGGATTGAGCGGACGGCTCCGGGTGCTGCGTCGCGGATGGAGAGAGAGCTGAAATGGATTCATGACAACTCGTGACGATAGGAGGAGATGAAATAACCATGGAATATTTTGAACTCATCAACCTTAGCAAGGAACCCTTCTCAACAACCCCGGATCCTGCTTTCTTCTATAAGCCCAGGGAGCACACGGAGTGTCTGCACCGTCTCGAACTATCACTCCGGTTGAAGAGAGGGCTGAACGTTATCCTTGGGGAGGTGGGGACGGGGAAAACCACACTTAGCAGGTTTTTTTTGAGAGATTTCAAAGACGATAACAGAGACTATGAGTTCTTTCTTATTATTGATCCGGCCTTCCAATCGGAGGGTGCATTCCTGAAGAGTCTCGCCGATATTATGGGAGTGAGTAAATATGGTAAATCTATGATAGACTGCAAGAATGCCATTAAGAATCATCTCTTCGACCTGGTTGTCGGAAGGGGTAAGACAATTGTGTTGTTCATAGACGAGGGACAGAACTTGAATTCGAAGAGCATTGAAGTGCTGAGGAACCTCCTGAACTATGAAACGAATGAATACAAGATCATTCAGCTTGTCATACTTGCCCAGATGGAGTTCATGGATCTAATCAAAAGACATTGTAATTTCGCGGACAGGATAAATTTCACACATGTACTTAACCCGCTTTCGCGGGAAGATACGAAGGAGATGATACGATATCGCCTGAGAAACGCGGGGCTGGACGAATCAAGGGAGCTTTTCGCGGAAGAAGCTCTCGATCTCATTTACAACCACTCATCAGGTTACCCGAGGAAAGTCACGATGATCTGCCACTGGGCGCTCATTAGCATGATAACGAGGGGAATGGATGTGGTAAATGGAGATCTCGTACATGACGTGATTGGGAACGAATTGAGACTGGTATGAAATCAAAGTATGAAACAGACGCGATGGGCAAGTTGCTCTCCCTGATCCGGGGCGAAGACAACGAACCTTCAGCCGGTGGCGCCGATATAACCGGATCTTCGCCAGGGGAGAATAATTTCATGAGAAGATTTCATTCGAGAGCCCTAAAGCTTCTCTCGAGAGTCGATTCTTCCAAGAGGTACGGAGTTGGTGTGGATTTCGGTTCATTCTCTATGAAATTCTCCGTTCTGGAGTTTAACAACGGCAAAGGCATTATGCGGGATTCGCGGATCATGGAAAGGGGAAAGCGGGGCGAAGAGGAGGTTGCCGGCGATTGTATCAAAGCTCTGACAGAGAGCCTAAAACGGGTAGTCGGAAAGTGGTCATACAGGGATGTTCCAGTGTATCTGGCTATCTCAGACAGGAAGGTGCTGGTTAAGAGAGTTTTTTTGCCGAAAATGCCGGTCAGGGAGATCCGGAAGGCATTGGCACTAAAGCTCGAGAACGAGATCGAACTTGCTTCGGATAGAGTGGTGATAGGGTTTCGTTTAAATCGCGGAAAGAATGAGGGAGATGAGAAAAATTATGAAGTAACGGTTGCAGCCGCGAGTTCTGATTTTCTAGAGGAGATGATAAGGCCTTTCGAAGAAGCGGGATTCACTGATATAAGACCTGTTTCGGCGTCCATGATATATGGTGACATGCTGAACACAACGATACCCTCTATGCTTGTCGACATTGGGTTAATGAGGACCGGCCTGTACATCACTTCAGGGGGCATATCCCATCTTTACAGGGAAATCGGCATCGGTGGGCAGAACTTCACACGGAGCCTAACGGGCCGTTTCTCCTATTCCAAGGGTGTGCTGGAGTTTGATGAGGAAGTGGCAGAGAATATGAAGAGGAAATACGGTGTATCCAGGGAGAAGCTGGAGGAGGATGAATATAAAGACGAAGCAACATCACATATTCCAATAATACTGAGGCCCCTGGTTGACAAGCTGTCGGATGAAATAAAAAGAACCGTGGAGCATGCATCCTCTTCACTCCGAATCGTTCCCAGAAAACTCATCCTTGTTGGTGGTGGTTCTTCCATGCCGGGTCTAGCAGAGCATCTTGGAAGTCAGCTTGAGTTGGAGGTGAAGTCCGCCGACCATTCCGATTTCAGGTGGGAGGTGAGTTGTACATCAAAAGAATCTATTCGCTTCCACGAGATAGCCATGGCGGTTGAAGTGGCCTTATGGAAAGGAAACAACGAACTACTCATCCCATCGGAGTACAAGTGGCGAAGAAGGTCGCACTTTGAAAGGAAAGCCTTCAGGTACGCTTCCCTCCTCTCGACAGCTTTGATTGTTTTCTTTTCCATTCTTGGCAAAGATATTGTAGCCGAGTCAAAAGGGAATGCAGTTCTGATCGATTCCGGTAAACTAATGACGATGGAATTGGGAGGCGACGCACAGAAACTTGGCATGGAGAGGAAACAACTGAACCAGTGGAAGAAAATGTTGAACATAAGGTTGCCTGATGGGCCTGACATGGTGGCCATACTGAAAGAGCTCTCGAATATTATACCGAACTATATTCTGTTGACGAGACTCGAGGTGATTCCTGAGGCAATGCGGGAATCAGATGAATCGGCGTCATTAGCTGGGGAAATGTCCGAAGAGGTGGAGGAGACCGAAAAAAAGAATCGATTTCTGGTATTGATGGATGGGCTGGTTATCGCAGAACCACTTTTCCAGGAAGCGTATCTGTCCAAATTCAACCTGATCCTCAACAAATCAGGATTCTTTGATAGAACGAGGATAATGTCATGGGAGAGAGTGAAGGAAAAAGACATGGAGCGTCTCTCGTTCTCCATTTCCTGTAGGTTGGGCGATTGGGCGGGAGAAGGCTAGGCTAATGAAGGCATTATGGCGAAGTATCCTCATTCATGCCCTGTTCCTCGGGTTGCTACTTGGCTTTTTCTATGTATTCCAGCTCGCTGCACAGAGAGAAGAGGTGGATAAGTTCAACAGACAGGTGGAGGATAAGGTCCAGGGGATTGAGGAGAGCATTAAAGTCCTGGAGGAGATTTCGGGTGGGGATGGTACAATGTCGAGGCTCCGTGAAGAAATCGAAATGCTGAAGGGGAGATTCGTACCGTATGAGCTACTGGAGGAGGTATCATGGGAACTCGCGGATTTGGCGAAAGAAGCGGGACTCAACCCTACGAGGATAATTCCTCCAATGGGGAGAGAGGGGGAAGAAGTTGAGCGGGACACTGAATCCGGACTCATCATGGAAAAACTGCCGATAGTAATCGAGATGAATGGGGAGTTTCTGAAATACGGTCAGTTTCTCCAGACCCTTGAGCATTTCCCGTACCATGTTGTCGTCAAGGAGCTTGTCATATCATCAGAAGAGCCTGATGGATTACATCTGTCTATAAAGACAGAGTTCAGCGTCTTTTCCATAAGCGAGGATACAATCGATGCAGCTGGATAGGAGCTTCAAATCAAACAAGAAACTCACAGTCATATTCATGATTGTGATGATAATTGGAGTTTGGGGCATGGTGGCGAGGCGGTCGAAGGCGAAGAAGAAGCACGTGGCATCAGGTTTCGAACAGGATATAGTGGCTCCGATAGAGTTCCCCGTCGCTGAGCCTTCAACAGGCTCCTCAACCGGTGATTCGAACATCAGCTTCCACGAAGAATGGGGAAGAGATCCCTTCAAGATCATCAGGGTGAGTTCTAAACCAGGAGAAAAGGCCTCATCTCAAGGAAATGATAATCCGAGTTTCGTTCTCACAGCGATACTCACAGATGGCAGAATAGCCTCTGCAGTGATAAACGGAGAGGTGTGTTCACTCGGGCAGACGATTTCCGGATACCTGATTGTCGATATATCACCTGATAGAGTGATACTTAGGAAGGATAATAGAAGGTTGATATTAAAGCTCTGATGGGAGAAGGTATGATCGTGAGGATTATAAGAGTGATTCGAAGGTTCAGCTGGTCGCTTTTGATAGTTTCTGCCTTTGCGGCTGGGGCCGCGGGCATGGATGAGGCCAGTCTGGTGAAGATAGAAGGCGTTCAGGCGAGGGGGGAAGGCGATTCTCTCATGGTGCTCATAGAACTCTCCCGTCCAGTTGAAGTCCGCGATTTTACTCTTACCGATCCACCCAGGATAGTCCTGGATTTTCCTGGGACAGTGACAACGGGAAAGATGCAGATTTTGAGTGTGAGCGACGGGACCCTGCGAGCAGTTAGATGGGCACAGATGAGTATCGAGCCTCTCATAGCGAGGGTAGTCCTCGATGTGGACTATGCAGCAGGCGAGATACCGAAATATCATATTCTATCAAAGGGTAACCGGGTGGCTATTGTTTGTGATGGGGGCATGTCTCGGTCCTGTGAGGATCCAGCGCTAGGCGGTGTTGAGGAAGACAGGGACAGGATAACCATGACGTTCAAAGACGCTGATATCGAGTCGGTGCTTAGGCTGTTGTCTGAGAACTACGGCCTGAACATAATATCCGATGGGAAGCTCGACCGCACTGTTACAACCAAGCTGGAAGGGGTCACAATAGATGAGGCACTGTCTGCCATAGTCAGGGCGAACGGATATAATTACGTGAGGCAGGGTGACATCATAATAGTAAAGGAGGATCTCGGTGGAAAAAAGGACATGGTGACCAGGGTATTCAAACTCGACTATATAGATGCAGATGCATTCAGGCAGGCATGCTCCAGGCTTGTCTCGAAGGAGGGAAGTATCGAAAGCTTCTCGAGACACCTTCTGGAGAAACCAGAAGGCGTGCTCTGGAATGAAAAGATTTTCAGGGACAGAAAGGACATTCTACTGGTGACTGATTACCCCGATGTGATTTCTGTGATCGAGAGCATGGTGGAAGAGCTCGATGCCCCTGTGCCGCAGGTTATGATAGAGGTGAAGTTCATAGAGAGGACATTGAGTGAATCGGATGATCTTGGTATTAACTGGAATATAGACGCCGAATTCAGCGGAGAGCCACCCATTGATCCACAGCTTTTGTCTCAATTCGGTGGAACAGGAGAAATATATATTCCGAACAAGGTGTTCAAGGAGGGTGATTTCACATTCGGTCAGCTCAAACTGGATCGGTTCAGTGCCATTCTGCAGCTCATCGAGCAGTCGGGGAAAGCAAAACTCCTCTCGAATCCGAAAATCGTCACACTCGATAATCACGAGGCAAGAATCACGGTGGGAACCAAGATACTCATACCTATAAGGGAAAGGGGAACGGCTTCTGATGTAATACTCGAGTCCTTCGAGGAAATGGATATCGGAATCAGCCTCTCGGTTATACCCCACGTCCACAGAAATGGCGATGTGACTCTTCAGATCCAGCCGAGAGTTGAAGAAATCACAGGGTATACGGGAGAATTCCTGGATCGTCCCATAATTGCAGAGAGGACAGCCACGACTCAGATCAAGGTAAAAGACGGCGAGACCATAGCGATTGGCGGCTTAATAAGGGAGTCTGATGTTGAGACCGTCCGGAGGGTACCGGTCCTTGGGAGGATACCCTTGATAAAGTATTTGTTTACACACAAGTCCAAGAGGATGGAGAAAACCGACTTGCTAATATTTATCACACCGGAGTTGATGACTGGAGATAGGGGGTAATAGCTCGGTGTGATGGCACGTTTCTTGATGGCTTTTTTAATTGTAATCCATGCTTTCTATCAAGGCAGCTCTGGTTGTTGTCTGTGAAGCAGGATTGAGTTGGAGGATCACGGGTTGAGAAAGCCGAAAAAGGAAATGGATGGGGGAGAAAAAAAGAAGAATATTCACGCCCACTTTGTGAAGAGCCTCGCCGCACACGGTTTGACCGGCGAGGAGTTGAAAAGGATTCTTGCAGAGTTCCGCTTGAGACGCTGGAGGAGGGGAGAACGTGGGGTCGGGGAGGATCTTCAATAACAATTCATTTTTTATCATCTTCTGCACCCTTATCATCATCCATTGCTCCCTGCCTTCAGAGCCCATTCCAGTTGATAATCCTGTCGAGGCAGAATTTTTCTGGGAAAGCCCTCTGCCCGTATTGATCAGGTTCAGCTACAACCCGGATGGATGTGATGATCAGAGGATAGTGTATCCGGCAGGGAGACGGTTCGTGAGGTCTCACGAGGTTCGCCCACTTGGTGTTAGTGAAAGAACCCGATATTCTGGCAGATTCGAAGGAGTGACTGAAGACGGGGAACGCCTTCAGAGCGAGGAGATCGAATTTTCAAATTCCACGGCCTCAGCTGACAGTAGGCTGCTGGAGGTGATTACAGTGTATGTGGGCTGGGGTGATGCCCATCTACTAATACTTCCCAATAAGGAAGCTGTCCTAATAGACTGCGGTGGCCAGAAGCATATCGCCGATCTGCAGAGTTTTCTCGATGAACGTATTTTATCTAACGGTTCAAGCGAGTTGAGGGCTCTTGTCCTGACGCATCCTCACGAGGATCACATTGGTGGGGCCATAGGCGATCCCGAGGTGATCGGAGATGGAGTGCTCGAATCTTTTCAGGTCGACGCACTGCTTCTCCCCGAATTTGATCCCGTTGATTTTCCCTTAATGGAGGCTATAATACGATCTGCTTATGCTTCAGGCACGGCGGTCTATTACCTTCAGGATGGTGACGATGATATTGTCCGAGCCCAAGCGCTGGCGTGGGATCCGGGGGTCCGGGTAAGAGTCCTGAATTCCGGTTCTGTATATGGATCATCCAACATCAACAACCTGTCACTGGTGTTGAAGCTTTCCTTCCATGAAATCGACTTCCTCTTCACCGGAGATGCAGAAAAAGAAGTCGAGTTGAAGTTGCTCTCACGCTATTCAGGGAGCGATATGCTCGCATCCGAGGTTCTGAAGCTGAGCCACCACGGTTCAAGGGATGCAAATTCACCCATATTCCTGGAAGCCGTGTCACCAAGGGCATCGATTCTCTCCATTGACAGCGGGGAGGTAGGCTGGAATTTACCTGATGAAGATGTTCTTGCAAGCCTCGAGCAACTCTGGGTGGATCTCTTCAGGACGGATACCCGGGCCTGCGATGGATCGCTAATGAGATCTCACATATCCATCCTCACAGATGGAGAATACTTCGAAGTCCATCAACTGAAGAGATAGGGCATAAAATAACCTTATTCGAAGCACATCGAATAGATTAATCGGTGACTGCCACCTTTTAGAGTTCTTGTCCGGACGAGCCGTCATTTTTAAATTTCCCAAATGAAGTTTAGCTTCTGCATAAGGATATTCCTCCTGCTTGTATACTGCCAAACATTGGCATGTGATCATGTTAAGAACGAGGGCAAGGGAAGCGAAGCAATCAGGATTGTCGATGATCTCGGTAGAACCGTCGTTTTTTACGGAAGTCCTTCGAGGGTCGTTTCTCTTGCACCGAATATTACAGAGATTGTGTTCTTCCTCGGCTGCGGGGATAAGCTCGTGGGAGTCACGAACCAATGCGACTGGCCACCTGCTGCCGGATCTCTAACGAAAGTGGGGGATTTCTCAAATCCAAGCATCGAACGTATAATCGATCTTTCGCCCGACCTTGTTCTCACCACCTCACTCGAACAGGACCGCTGGGTTGTGAAACTCTCATCTCTCGGGATAAAGGTTTTTTCGATTTATCCAGGCGATTGTGAGGAACTGGTAAATAGCATGAAAAAACTTCTCAAAGTTCTCGGTGAAACACGGGCAGGCTCCGACTCGATCAGGTTTTTTGAAGAAAAGATCGTTGCTCTTGAATCGATACCGGGAAACACAGGAGCTGAGAGACCCAGAGTCTTCGTAGAGATATCAGATAGTCCGCTGATGACTGCCGGGGATGATTCATTCGTGAGTGATCTCATCGAGAGAGCCGGTGGATTAAACATTGCAATGGGATTGCAAAGGGAATACTGTATTATAAATCCAGAACGGGTGATTCGTGACGATCCAGAAGTCATTTTCATATTCCATGGACTCGCCTCGCGTGATGAATTATCCCGTAGGATCGGGTGGGCTAACATCGAGGCGGTGAAGAGCGGAAGGGTGTTCGATGATGTGAACCCGGATTACGTGCTGAGGCCTGGACCCAGGGTCATAAAAGGTATCATATCTCTACGGGAGAGGTTACATGGAGAAGATTGAAGGGAGGAGCTTTTCCCGGTCTGGCCTGTTCAGAAAGACTGGCCTTTTCCTGTTTATCCTGATGTGCGTGTCCGTACTTTCCCTGTACGTCGGTCCCGCCGGCACCGACTTCGGAATAATTATGAGAGTGAGGCTTCCAAGGGTTGTGCTGGGGATAATCGTGGGCGGAACCCTTGCTATGTCTGGTGCGGTATTCCAGGGTGTGCTACGAAATCCGCTGGCCGATCCGTACATTCTCGGCACAAGCACGGGTGGTGCTCTCGGCGCATCCGTCGGCCTCATCCTGTTGGGCAGTTCAGGAGTCGTCTCCTCGCTGGTCATCCCTATCTTGGCGTTTTCTGGATCTTTCCTTACAACGATCATCGTGTACCTCATGTCTAGAAGAGGTGGGAGGGTTCCAAGGGAAACTCTTCTCCTCTCAGGTGTAATCGTCGGTACTCTTTTTGGAGCCATCATTATGTTTCTCATGACCTGGGCAGAGAAGGAACTTCATGAGATACTTTACGTTCTCATGGGATACCTGGGTATGATATGGACCGGTGAAACACTTTACATGGTTGTCATGGTAACAGCCATGGTCATTGCCGGTGGCTTTCTTATATACTATCATGCGAGAGACCTTAATCTGTTGTCTCTGGGTGAGGAACAGGCTTTCTCGTTGGGTGTCGATGTTGAGAGGACCAAATTATATCTATTCTTCTCAGCCTCCTTGATCACAGGGTCAGTGGTTTCATTGAGCGGTCTTATAGGTTTTGTAGGACTCGTTGTACCACACATCGTCAGGATGGCTCTCGGCACGGATAACAGAATTCTCATCCCTGCGAGCTTCCTTGCTGGATCGACGCTCCTCATCGTTTCAGACACAGTAGCCCGGTCTCTTTTTATACAGGAGATCCCCGTCGGCGTGGTGACGGCTCTTTTCGGCACGCCTTTCTTCATCTACCTGCTCAGAAGGGAAGGGAAAACCGAGGCGAGAGGTTGACATGAGTTATGCCATACGGGTGGAAGAAGTAAGCTTCAAATACGATTCGAAGCAGGTGATCTACGACCTCAGCTTCGGCGTAGAAGAGGGAGAAGCGCTCGGAATCATAGGAAAAAACGGGAGCGGCAAGACGACGCTTCTGCGATTGATCGCAGGTTGGCTGCATCCTCAAAGAGGCGGGATCGAAGTGTTTGGAAGGAAGATAAGAGAAATGAGTGATAATGAAAGATCAAGGACACTGGCGCTTCTCTCTCAGAGTGTTGAGTTTTCCTTCGAAACGAGCGTGTTTGAGATGATTCTTCTGGGGAGGGCACCTTACATCGGAAGGTTCCAGGAACCGAGGCCAGTGGATATCGAGGTCGTTAAGTGGGCAATGGAGCTTACGGATACATGGGAACTTAGAAAAATACCCGTGAGCCAGCTCTCCGCTGGAGAGAGGCAGAGGGCTATGATATCAAGGGCCTTCGCCCAGCAGACGCCTATACTGCTTCTTGACGAACCCACATCGAATCTGGACATCGCCCATCAGAGGATGGTCATGGATAATATCTCCTGGTTGAGGAAGGAGAGGAACATAACGGTTATGCTCGTGAGCCATGATGTAAACCTAACCAGCCGCTATTCCGACAGGATGCTCATGATGACGGAGGGTAGGAAAGTGGCGCTGGGTCCTGGCCTTGAGGTGCTCACAGGGAGCAATCTCAGGGCCACCTATGGAGTCGATCTCGTGATAGAGGAGAGAGGAGGCAGGAAAGTTGTACTTGAATGGGAGAATGGGGGAAAACTTGTCCCATGGGAGTGAAGCCTTTCTGCTGGTGGCTGGCATCATCGTCGTATCGTCTCTTTGTCCGGTAACCCTGTCGGCGAATGCGTGGGGGGGATGGGGGCAGTCTGAAGGCCCACAAGCCGATAGCACAGACACAAATATCCATGAGACAGACTCCCTGACGGTTTCTGGAACCAGTTTGGATACAATGGCAGTCGCTGATACCTTGCAGGCGGAATCGGTTGACACTGCGTGGTTTGAAAACAGCGGCCTCGCTTCCCTACCCTTCGGTTTCCCCGTGGAGAGAGATCTGACTCCCGGCGATTTGCGCCTTATATCGAGAGAGGAAATCGAGAAGACGGGGGCCCAGACACTTGGGGAACTTCTGCTCTGTATAGAAGATACAGAGATACTCTATGGCGGTTTCCTGGCAGACCAGCAGTATCTATCATTAGACGGCAGCCTGCCATATGAGGTGGTTGTGATGATCGATGGAGTGAGAGCCGGCGAGCCATCGACAGGGCTGATGGATCTGCGCGATCTGCCTGTGGAGAGTATTTACAGGCTCGAAATATTGCAGGGACCGATGGCAAACGTGGTGGCGGGTGAGGCAACAGGGGCGGTGCTTAACATCGTCACATCACGTCATCCCGGCGGAGTACCAGTGAGTAGGATAATGATTTTGGATGGTGACGGGGGACTCACACTTGTGCAGGGTAGTTTCTCGAGAGAAATGCCAAAAGGTGGTTTCATGCACCTGACCGCCGCCAGTACATCCCAGCAAGGGCTCACCGAGATCGTACCGTCGGATAACGTTCAGGTCTCATCCAGGACAGGTCTCAGTGTCCGCGGGATGCAACTTGAGGCGTGGCTGAGAAGAAGCTCTGTCGACAGAGAAAACCAGGATGGATCAAAACTTGGATCCCACGAGCGGTTCACGTATGGTCTTACAATGAAGCGTCACGCCGGTGAGAGTACCATCTTCAAGGGCACAATTTCCCGTACCGTTCATCAGTTCTCCGGCGAGTTTGATTTCCCCGTCGATAACGGTTCCGAATCGGGAAGGACATCAATAGATCTCGGATTCATGAAACGGGTGGGAGAGAAAAATCGTGTTAGAGGGGGGTTCGAATGGGAGAGGTTACGGTTAGATGGGGCAGGGAGAGGGGATCGTGTGCTGAGGGGATCGGTATACACGATAGGATCATTCATGCCACTGGAATTATTACTTGTACAAACAGGCGGCCGGTTAGATTTCTTCGTCAATGAAGGACCCAAGGCGACGGGCGGTTTTTCCCTGGGATACATCGGATCCAGACTTGTGAGACCCTATCTGGCTCTGTCTAAGGGTAATTACATCTTTCAGATGCCCGGCGGTATGCATGCTGAGGCCTCATCTTGGTGCTTTGAAGGGGGAGCGGACATCCTGCCATTTGAGAGGGTGAGAGCAATGGTATCATACAGATCCAGAGGTTTCAATGAACCTGGATCCGTCCTTACCGAAGAAGAAACAAGCCAGGACATAGATCCCCTGGAAGGCATCGGACGGATGTCTTCACGCAGCAGTTTCCAGACGAGGGTATGGCTCATAGCTTCGTCTAAGCTTTCTTTTGGTTTTGGCTACACAAGGTCGGAGTTCAATGATGAGTGGAGCGCGGTATTCCCCTCCGAGACCATCCTGGCCCTATCGGCTAACCTCAGAAAGAATCTGAAGGGAGAGAATCTGATTTTCGAGGGAAGTGCCGCTCTTAAGAGAATATACGAAGGTGAGATGGATCTACTGGATGTGAAAGCGGGCCTTCGAATCATTGACCTGGTGATCTTCTACAGCGGGAGAAACATGCTGGATAACAGATACGAGCCCCTCGACGGATTCAAACCCCAGGGAAGGTATGCGAAGTGGGGATTCTACTGGAACTTCCTTGATTGACCTCGAGGATTTTCCCCAAAAATTTAAGCTTTCTTTCTCCAATCGTGTAAATACCAAAAGATTTAGGTTCAATGTTTCTGGAGCCTAGAGCCCTTACATTCGACGCTTCGCATTGA
>JBHIFB010000004.1:0-46662 GCA_046760905.1 Candidatus Glassiibacteriota bacterium
CACGGAGTAGTCCTTCCCTGGCTCCAGGTCCAGTTTGCCCAGCACCTCTGCGATCCCGCTCATGAGTGGACTGCAGATTCCAGGACAGCGGTAGTATACCAGGTTGAGGATCGTTGGTCTCTGGATGAGCTCATTCAAAGCAGCCCTGTCGCCGTTCTCATCGTAAAACGTGAGATCTAGAGGCACGAAATCACCCAGTTTCTCGTCTATTCCGATCTCGACCGATTGGGCACTTTCCTGAGCGGGGCAGGTTAAGGGCCAAAGCAGCGTCAGGACTAAAACTAAAGCTTTGATGATAATACGTATCACTTTTATACTTTGACTGGGATAGTTGCCTGAATCGTCTCTTAATCTCAAAAAATGAGCCAACCCAGGGCTCAAGCAAAAGGATCTAGAAATCAGTCACAATCACAATCCGCAATTGAATTACAGTTTTTATAGTATACTTCGCTCGCTTTGTCAAGCTCTTGAAAAGAGGACTTTCCCCATTTTTCCTGGAACTTAAGGGCTCTAAGTTCCATAAACATTGAACCTAAGACTTTTGGTATTTCACAGTTACAGAAAGTAAGTTTAAATTTTTGGGTAAAGTCCTCCTTGAAAACACTCCCCTGATCACATACTGGATAAAATTTCATTTTTCACTATCTTATGTAATCAAACATGCCTGCTCACAAGACTTTTTACTCGGTATTAGAAAGACGTATTTGATAGTATCGTTTTTCGCCCTTATCTGAGGCTTTACCTGGTTGGCGATAAAAGTCGGCCTTGCTCGGGTATCGCCTTCGGGCTCTATTACTAGCTTATCATGAAGATGCAAGTGACCAGGGTTTTTCTGCTGGTTATGCCACGCCAGTTATAGCAATGTTCCTCGGGTGGCGTTTCTCGGGGAAGTATTGACTTTCAACTGGCCATGGTTAGGACATGTATGCTGGGGGGAATCAAACTTGCAAGCTAAAAGTAGGAGATTTCACGGACATTTGACACTGAATCAGGGAAGGCTTAAATTGATGAATCGTATTAGTTACTAAACGGGGGATTACGAGATCATGAGATATCACAGACTGATTCTTATGTTTTTTCTTGCCTCTACAGTTGCCTGCTCCGGGGAGAAGAAAGAGCTTGGAGAACAGCGAGTCATCCCCTTCCCGGAAGACATGAGAGTTGTGAAAGACATGGATGTGGGAAAACCGGGCGGCAGGGTTATCTGTGCGATCACCAGCGACCCCAAGACATTCAATCCACTCCTGGTCAGTGAAACCTCCTCGGAGATAATCAACGCACTCATGTTCACGGGGTTGATCGCATTCGATCAATATTCCCAAACCTTCGTACCGGCACTGGCGAAATCCTGGGAAGCGGAAGATCTCACATGGACCTTTCATCTCAGGAAGGGGGTGAGATGGTCGGATGGCCACGCAATCACGGCCGATGATGTGCTCTTTTCCTTCGAAGTTCTGTATGACAGTATAATCCATCCTCCGGGAGCAGAGCTCCTCATGATCGATGGGAAACAGATAAATGTGGAGAAGCTCGATTCCCTGACGGTTAGAATGAATCTACCAGGGAGGTACGGTCCCTTCATAGGGATGATAGGCGCACTGAGGATCCTCCCGAAGCATAAACTCGAGAACGCATACCTCAGTGGAGACTTCGAGTCAACCTGGGGAGTGGGTACTCCGCCCGAGGACATCGTCGTTTCCGGACCTTTCATGCTTGCGCAGTATGTTCCGAATGAGAAAGTTGTGCTTAAGAAGAATCCTCACTTCTGGCAACGTGATGTGGCAGGAGTACGTTTGCCGTATCTGGATGAGGTGATATATGTGAGTGTCCAGGATGAGAATTCCGTGCTGCTCAAGTTTCAAGCCGGAGAGACCGACATGATACAGGACGGCTTTTCTCCCGACAACTACCAGATCCTTAAGGAAGGCGAACGGGAAGGGAACTATACCGTTTACGACATCGGGCCGAGGCTCGGTTCCACTCACCTCTGGTTCAATATGAATACCGGGACAAATCCCAAAACGGGCGATCCATACGTAAAGGCGCATAAACTGGAGTGGTTCACAGACGTCACTTTCAGGCGCGCAATCGCCCATGCCATTGACAGGGAAGGCATCGTGAAGACGGTATTACATGGACGGGGGGTTCCTGTATGGGGGCCTGTTTCTCCGAACAACAAAGCCTGGTACAATCCTGATCTTGTAACCTATCCTTACGACCTCAAGACTGCGTCAAGGCTGCTTGCAAGGATGGGCTTCTGGGATCAGGACGACGATGGGATTCTTGAAGATAGGGATGGGAATGAACTGGAGTTCACACTTAATACTAATGCGAGCAACAATACCAGGGTGAAGATCGCCAATATCATTGCTGATGATCTGAAAAAACTCGGGGTAGGGGTGAATTTCGTTCCGATCGATTTCAATGATCTCATAACGAGAATACGAGAGACTTTCGACTATGAGGCGATGCTGCTTGCTCTCACCGAGGGTGTTCCTCCCGACCCAGTTATGGGATTGAACGTATTCCTTTCCTTTGGAGATACGCACCTTTGGTTCCCCAATCAGAAGACCCCGGCGACCCCGTGGGAAGCCGAGATCGACTCGCTCATGATGGCACAGGCGGTAACAGACGATCAGGCTCTCAGGAAGCAGGCGTTCGACAGGGTCCAGCGCATCATGAGTGAGCAGGTGCCTTTCATCTTCCTTGTCAACAGAAACGAGTACGTTGCGGCAAGGAATTCACTCGGGAACATAAAACCGTCGATCATGGAGCCTTTTCTCCTTCATAACGCTGAACAGGTGTTCCTGAAGGATTAGAGGAGAGTTTGCAGTGATCCCTCTCCTGGAGAAGCATTCGAGATGATACCCTTCATCTTGAGGAGACTCCTTCATGCCATTCCGCTCATTCTGCTAATCTGCCTGTTTTCTTTCTTCCTAATAGATATTGCCCCTGGAGATTTCCTCTCACAGATGTCACTAGATCCTCAGGTTTCTCAGCAGTCGATCGAGGCCATGCGAACCAGATTCGGCCTGGATAAGCCCTGGTATGTTCAATACTTCCTGTGGCTGAAAAATGTATTGCTCCACCTCGACTTCGGTCATTCGCTGTCATATAAAGTTCCGGTGTTCTCTCTCATAAAATCGAGGCTTTTCAATACCCTGCTGCTCACCCTCGCTGCGGCGTTTGTAACCTGGGTCATGGCAATTCCATTCGGTATCCTCGCGGCATGGAAGCGCAATACATTCCTCGACCGGAGTCTCTCCGTCGTCTCCTATTTCGGACTCTCCATGCCCGAGGTGCTTTCGGCATTGCTCCTATTGTTCTTCGCCGCGAGGAGCGGATATTTCCCGACCGGTGGAATGCGAAGCATCGACCATGAGGCGATGAGCCTGGCGGGAAAGATGTTTGACATCCTACACCATCTGATGCTACCGGCTCTGGTTCTCGGCATAGTTCCAGTTGCAAGCAGGATGCGCCAGATGAGGGCGAACCTCCTCGAAGCACTCGGTGCAGACTATGTCACCTACGCCAGGGCGAAAGGGCTGCCTGAAAGGATTGTGGTACTAAGACATGCCCTGAGAGGCGCTCTCAATCCAATGGTGACACTCTTCGGTTACACTATCGCATCGCTACTATCCGGCTCACTGCTCGTCGAGGTCATAATGTCATGGCCGGGTATCGGCAGGCTTACTGTCGAATCACTAAAAGCTCAGGATCTCTATCTCACGATGGGTGCAGTATTAACCTCATCAGTCATGCTTATACTCGGGAATCTTCTCGCTGACCTTCTTCTGGCGCTTTTGGATCCGAGGATCCGGGAAAGATGAGACGGAACGAAACCACCTCCAGCAATAATCCTGTGAGAAGTTCAAGTTCGGTTTTCTGGCGGAGGTTCAAAAAAAACAGGGTGTCAGTGGCTGGTCTTTTAATCATAGGACTCCTCTATTTTGCGTCGGTGTTCGCGGGTTTCATCGCACCATACAGCCAGTCCAGACAGAATCGAGAGTTATTCTACCACCCCCCGATGCGCATTCATTTCATAGATTCAAATGGGAAATTCCACCTCAGGCCGTTCGTTTACAGGACAGTTGTGGTTAACGAGAGCATTCCAGAGTATGCCGAAGATATGAGTATCCGCTACCCGATAAGATTTCTGGTGCGAGGTGATGAATACAGCCTGTTTTTTGTTTTCAGAAGCACTCTTCACCTCTACGGTGTCGATGAGCCCGGGCGCATCTTTCTGCTGGGAACCGATGTCTTCGGCAGGGATATAGCGAGTCGACTGCTGTTCGGCTCACAGATTTCCCTTTCCATCGGGATTGTCGGAATCATCCTCACATTTCTCCTCGGAATGATGATCGGGGGCATATCTGGATACTTCGGAGGTGTTGTGGATGTTGTCCTGATGAGAGTCACAGAACTCCTCATGTCCATTCCAACGCTTTATTTGATTCTGGCACTCAGAGCGACTATTCCTGCATCAGTGCCATCCACTCGGATGTATCTTATCATTGTGGTCATACTCTCATTGATTGGCTGGGCCAGTATTTCTAGGATAATCAGGGGAATGGTCCTATCGATAAGGGAGGAGGAATATGTCCTGGCCGCCAAGGCCCTCGGTCTAGGTAGCATGAGAATCATAATTAGGCACATTCTTCCGAACACCTTCAGCTTCGTCATCGTAGCCGCTACCGTAACCATACCAGGTTACATACTCGGAGAGGTGGCTCTCTCCTTCCTCGGGTTCGGGATCCAGGAGCCGCAATCGAGCTGGGGTCTGATGTTGAAGGAGGCACAGAGCATCCGGGTACTGACGTCATATCCATGGATTCTGGCACCGGGTTTCTTCATATTTATTACGGTACTCGCATTCAATTTCCTCGGTGATGGGCTGAGAGACATTCTCGACCCCAAGTATAGATAGTATTCTGATTGCCTGCTGGCAAAGCATTGTGGAAGGCATAACGTTTATAATCTCGAACATGGATCTAAGATGATGAATATGAAACCCAGGGGCTTTCTAATCATAGCCGTCGTCTTGATCGCCGCCGGCTTCATCACGCTGACAGTCACCAGGGATAAGATCAATCTTGTACTTATTTCGATAGACACCCTCAGACCGGATCACCTCGGATGCTATGGATACGATCGTGACACGAGCCCAAACATGGATAGTATCGCACGTGAGGGAGCCATCTTTAAAACTGTGATAAGTCAATCCTCCTGGACACTCCCGGCGCATGCGACTCTTCTTACATCTACTTATCCATCGGTGCATGGAGTAACGAGGGACGACAAGGCACTCGACCCCAAACTCGTGACCCTGGCGGAGCTTTTGCGGGAAAATGGATACATGACCGCTGCCTTCACAGGCGGAGGTTACATGCACAAGCGCTTTGGCTTCTCACAGGGTTTTGAAGTGTACATGGACAGTTATGTCGATGCCCGGGGCTCCTATTCTCCATTCCTGGATGTACACTGGAGCTCATTCAGGTCCGTCCTTCTCAACTGGTTGAATGCTAATCACGACGAGCCGTTTTTCCTTTTCATCCATAGCTATGACGTGCATAAGCCGTATGACCCGCCTGCTGAATATGTGAGACGATTTTATCCTTCGTGCCGGGGTGAAATCATCACTTTCCTGGCGCATGATACGGTAGTTATCAAAGGGGTGGAAAATCCCGTGGTAAAGATTCCGGTTGACTCTCTTAGCTCCGGCGAAATTGATCACATCGTTGCTCATTACGATGCGGAAATACGTCTCGTCGATGAAGAGGTCGGTATACTCTTGGAAGCCCTTGAGAGATACGGTATCAAGGATGAGACCATGATCGTGATTACCTCCGACCACGGCGAGCAATTCCTGGAGCACGGAGGACTTGGTCACAGGAACACACTCTTCGAGGAGGAACTCCGGGTGCCTCTGTTGATCAGATTTCCACCGTTTATCAAGCAGGGAACAGTAATCGAGGCACCGGTTGCGATTGTGGATATCATGCCGACGCTGCTCGAGCTGATGAGGCTGAGGCGAGGTGATTTTGATGGTGAGAGTATCCTGCCTCTCTTGAAAGGGCAGCATCGACAGCCCCTGATAATAAGTGAGTATCAGGAAGGCGGTCTTGCATCAATCAGGGATGGTAGGTACAAACTCATCGTGTCGCAGGCTGATAGGTTACTGCATTTGTATGACATCATCGATGACCCGGGGGAGCTGGCCGATATCGCTGCTAATCAACCGTATACTAGGGATAGGCTTTTTAACGAGTTGAGGGAGAGGATCGTAGAGCAGCGCCTTGAAGGAGAGAAATACAGGGGAGCCGAAGCCGGTGAAGCGGGTAAAGAGTACATTCAACAGCAGCTGAAAGCCTTGGGATATATCGAAGAGTGAGAAGAGCTACGTCTCACTGAAGTGTTCTAAAGAGATGGCCAGACATTTGTGAGAAGGAGCAGGGATGGAAGAAAAGAGGGGCCTGAGCCCGGAAGCATACGAAGAAGTACCCGGAGACAGCTACGTGCCTTACATACTCGATGGATCGGATATGATCGAATTCACCGTGAAGGCGCTTGTTCTGGGATCGATTTTCGGAATTCTCTTCGGAGCGGCGAATGCATACCTTGGTCTTAGGGTGGGACTCACCATCTCAACCTCCATCCCGGTCGCCGTTATGACGGTGGCCGTATTCCGGTCTATAGAACGATTCATAGGTCCTTCGACGCTTCTTGAGAACAATATCGCCAAGACGGTGGGTTCGGCGAGTTCCTCACTCGCATCAGGAATTATTTTTACGATTCCCGCACTTTTTCTCTGGGGGACGGATGCGGATATATGGACTGTTACGACTGTGGCGTTGGGGGGTGGAATACTCGGGGTGCTATTCATGGTTCCTCTAAGAAGGTTTCTGATAACCGGTGAGCATGGCCGCCTCCCTTACCCGGAGGGAACAGCTGCAGCAGAAGTTCTCGTCGCTGCGGAAATCGGAGGAACCCATGCGAAGAATGTATTCACGGGAATGGGGATAGGAGCTTTCTATAAATGGTTGATGAGCGGGCTCAACCTCTGGAAAACGGAAGTGTCCCTCCGCATCCCTTTCATCAAGAAAGCCGAAGTCGGACTCGATGTGTCGCCGGCGCTTCTCGGCGTGGGCTACATCCTCGGATTCAGGATCGCGCTTATCATGGTCTCGGGCGGATTACTCGCGTGGCTGGGTCTCATACCGGCCATCGCCTATCTGTACGAAGGTGCGACGGAGCCTCTCTTTCCCGAGAAGTCGATACTCGTGGATAGCATGACCGCACACATGATCTGGACCAGGTACATAAGGTATGTAGGAGCAGGGGCGGTGGCGTCCGCAGGGATAATCACTCTGATACGGTCGATACCGACAATGGTGAGTTCCTTCAGGATCGGCCTGAAGGGGGTGATGCGGAGGATGAATTCTACCACTGTCACTATCGAGGAAAGAAGAACGCAGGCCGATCTTTCCCTCGTGAAGGTACTTGTTGGTATTGCCATTATAACGATATTTCTGGCACTCACCCCGACTGTGTTCGGTTTCCTCGGTGGTTTCTCGAGGCGCCTTGTAGCATCGATCCTCGTGGCTATCTTCGCCTTTTTCTTCACAACGGTATCGGCAAGGATCGTGGGGCTCGTTGGTGTAACATCGAATCCAACATCCGGGATGATCATCGCCACACTTATCTGTACGAGCCTGGTCTTCGTTATCATGGGCTTCGATGGACTCGTCGGAAAGGTTGCGATACTCCTGATCGGTGCCGTCGTGGGTGTTTCCGCATCGATTGCTGGTGACACC
The DNA here is from genome assembly GCA_046760905.1 of Candidatus Glassiibacteriota bacterium. Taxonomy (GTDB): domain Bacteria; phylum Gemmatimonadota; class CAZMKB01; order CAZMKB01; family CAZMKB01; genus JBHIFB01. The sequence goes on from JBHIFB010000004.1 coordinate 7,815, forward strand.
TCGCAGGACCTTAAAACCGGCTTCCTGCTCGGTGCGACACCCCACCGTCAGCAGGTAGGGGAACTCGTGGGGGTACTAACAACCGCGTTTTTCGTCGCAGGAAGTGTCCTGATGCTCGAGAGACAGTATGGATTCGGCTCGGTAGAGCTTCCGGCCCCTCAGGCTAACATGATGAAGCTTGTAATCGATGGGGTGCTCGAAGCCGAGATTCCATGGAGACTCGTCCTCCTCGGTATCGGGATTACGCTTATCGTGGAGATTATGAAGCTTCCATCGCTGGCTTTTGCTGTGGGAGTATACCTGCCGGTTTCAACAATGACGCCGCTTTTCGTTGGCGGTCTTGTAAGGAGAATCATCGAGAGCCGTGCTGGAGACGATCTGGAGCTGATAAGGAAAAGGCGTGAAAAGGGCATTCTTTACGGCTCGGGTCTCGTTGGCGGGGACGGATTGGTGGGTGTCGGTATAGCATTCTGGGCGGGTGCCTTCGGCATTCCTGAGGGATTCGGAACAGCCTGGGCAGGGGGATTGGCAGGCATCATACCGCTTGTGTTCTTCATGTTGCTCGTCTATCTACTTGTGAGAAGCACAAGAGAAGATGCTGCTGTTTGAGATCATTGAAGTTTTATCAGTTCACCAACTCAATAAAGGATACGCATGAAGACCTCTTTCTGTAGATCTAATCCGATGGCCCGATGCTCCCGAATAACAAAATCGGTGCACACGCCTATACTGTCTGGAACATCGCCATCCGGATACTTACCCCATGGAGGCTGCTTGCCCGCGGCATCACGTGCAAACTGTTTTATGCGGCTCTCACTTTATTGAGCCACGATTGAGACTACCGATAACTTGCCTTATTCTCTCTCTTACCTTTCTATAATCAATTCTTGCCCAGGCTTCCAGGAGAGGAATATACTTTTGGTCACCCGTTTCCTCTACTTTATCTAGTAACAACAGGATCATATCTCTCGCTCTATCCTTCAGGAAATTCATGTGATAAGGGCCGCTGCTTGTTGCAAGCATCTTGTCAAATTCTTGAAGTAACTCTTTAGCATACGTTTCTCTCTCTATCTCCCATCCTCGTTCGGAGTAGCACAGCAAAGGCAACCGATAATCATACTCGATTCTAAGATACCCATTGACTATAACCCAATCGATCCTGGCGAGGATCTCTTTGATGGTAAGTTGGGCGTAATATCCATAAGCTGGATTTGTATTTAAACCAAGCTCCAGCACCTTCCTCGCTCGCGACCCCTTCAAGACTTTCGCCAGCAGTGACCTACCGCCGCTCATAATCAAGTCATCAGCAGCTCGAAGAATGGCGGCTATTTCTTGGTGGGTCAGGCTTTCTATCCCACCTGTGTTCAGGGAATATCTTACACGGCTTGCCTTTCTACTCATTTGACTCCCTATTTATCACTGTTGTTGCTTCACCTACGATTGGTCCGCATGACGCTCGAGCTAACAGTTGGCACAGCCTTTTGCGCCATCCGTTTTGAGTGACTTTTTATGTGTTTTCAATATATAATGTAATTAATATATAACAGGGCGAATGGACATATGTGAACGTTAGTAGTATTGTAATAAGACCCTGAACTTTTTCAATTGTTAGATGTCAATTGATTCTCTATTTTGCAAAATAACGCATTTCGCCCCTGTTTTTTCCACTTCCTCTTTGAACATCTCCACATCAGCAGGATTGTATTTCCTCGTGAAAAATGCCGGACAATCGATATTTCTCACCATTGTTCTATTGCAAAATAAAGGAGCATTGGATGTATCTGCTATCCTGTCGGTATGCCAATAATGATCAGGATCGCCGTGAGTCACAAAGATGTGCGTGATATCGTGCCATTCAGATTTTGGGATCAGAGTCTTAAATCTAAAAAAATAACGCTCCCGGATCGATCGCGATTTTTTTACCGCCTGATTCAATGATGAAAGCATTATAGAGGTAGTGTGTGATTTTCATTTAAAGATTCTCTCCATATATATAATATAAAAGCTTCCGTCTCCGCCAAATGCAAGTATTCCAAAAACACATAACGGACTGGCGCTAAACTGCACTCAGGGTGGCGCGGGGGTTGCTTCTCGCAGGCCCTGCGACACCCGAATGTGTCAGCTTCTGATAATCACCGTTTAATTTGACTGATCTTCTGAGTTAGCTCTCTGTGCTATGAAACAGCTTGTCTTAGCTTAACAAAGGCGTGAACTATAATATTGTTCACGATAACTACTTGGGTGACTATCGTTTCGTGGCCAGGGAAGAGAAGACTCGCAAGCCTAAATGCTAGATAGCCAAAAGATCAAATTGTCAAAAAGACGCCTAGAATTTTATGAAAGTAGCCCTATCTATGGTGTGGTTTCCACTCTTTTCCTGTTTAGGCCACTTCCATGCATACCAGACAACCAGAGAAGTGAACACGAGGTATACAATTGACCAAAATGTCTCATAAGCGGAAAATGACCATAGAAAAAGAGTCAAGCCCAAAAAAAACAGATCAAACGCAACAAAGAATATGCCTGTGGTGAGGTTTGCCCAGCGAATCGCGGGGTACTTCAACGTCAGAGTCAGGAAACTCATAAGAATCGGAACCGCAAATATTATGGACATTAACAGCAATAATTCATTGGTTACTTGTACAGCTGTGGTTCCGGCTACGATGTTCTTTAGCGCCACCGGATCATGTAAGCGCGTCGAATCCCCCTGTAAACCACTTAACATTCGAGCTGCCCATAACGCTGAAAGCTTTATCTTCACATCTTTCATAATTAAATCTCCTTTGCTTCAACCACAAAAGCTGTAACAGGTGGATCGTCAGCTTGAACGGCGTTTAGGCGAGATTACTCCTTGTCATCTCCCAAAACCCGGATTGCTCCGGACTCAAGGAGCGGGGCGAAGAGATTTGCTGCTCCTCCATGTTCCACGATACGGCCATCGATAACCTTATCTATGTTCACGCCGGTGAACTCAAGGGGCTTGCCAGTGGGTGCTGTTCCAAGCCATTCGTCTATGTGGGTCCCTCGCGTCGTAATACGGGTGACCACCCAATCTCCTTCCCCGATCTGTTGCTCCACAGTCACGTGAAGATCGGGAAATGCCCGACGCACTCCAAGGACATGTTCCTTCGCACCTTCCAATCCGATGGGATGGACGGTGTTCCGGTACACCTCGACGTAATCCGGAGAGATGAAGGCGGGTAATTTATCCACGTCTCCTGTATTGACTACTTCCTCGATGAAGCGGCGAACGATCCTTTTGTTGCTTTCTACAACATCATTTGAATCACCCGGACAGCCGGCGAAGAGAGACGACGCCGTGAAGATCGCTAGAAACCTGAGCCAAGATGTCCTATTCATCGCTCCTTTGCTCGTCTGGAAGTACTCGCACCTAACAGGCCGGTGATGAGCGACAGGCGGGTGCGCAAACGTGCTCGTTCGTCCGCCTCATCGGATCAGCAGTTCAGCGGTGCTGCCAGCCGCACAAGCACCATGCCATTTCCTCGTTGGACTCATCGCAAAAGTCTTCATCCTTAACCGTGAGTTCCATGACGCTTTTGCGCGCCATCGGCTTGAGACTTTGCGGCAGAACGCCAGCTAGCTCCGTACGCTTGGAGTCGGCAAGGGCCATACAGTCAAAGTAGATGATCTTATGCAGTTATAAATAGCATAACGCCATGAATGTCATGTTAAGCGGCGTTAGAATAGATTAATATGTATATGAAATTATAACAAATAAAGAACGTCGCACACAAGTAAAAATACTAGAAACGAATTCCTGCAATAATTGGCAAATAGGAAACTTCTAATTCCGATCTATCGAAGACGATTCTCCCCTCGAGGAAAGGAATAAAATTCTTTGAAAAAGAAAGATCAGTTCCGATTGTGTAGCTTAAAAATAATCCATCAGAAAGTTCGCCAAGACTATCGACGGTTCTAGTAAAGATTTCACTACTATCCACTCTGCCGACTGTAATTTTCATAGTGCTAGCACTCTCAAAATAAAATCCTATTCCCGATTTGATGTAAGGATGTAGAAGACCATTAGATTGATTGGGGGTATATTTAAACTCGAAAATAGAACATATAGATCTTTTGGTTTCATCAACTTCCAAGACACTAGAGAACTCATCAACTGTTAAATTTAATCCTCCGATATATCGAAACTGGGTATAAGAAGTAGATCCGATAAGAGCTATTCTGTCATTCAATTGAAAACCAATACCAGCACCAAATGAGGGACCAGGAGTCCAATCGTGCCCAAGCCTCCCATCGAGAGGTAACCAATAACCAGAGTATGCAATGAAGAAAGTATTAGAAAAGGGATTACTGATAAGCTGGCACGGCAATAGCAGGGAGAGAAGGGCTCCGGTAAGAAACGAGATTGAAGGAGAGGCTTTCATGATTCCACCGGGTAACTAGAATAATGGTAAGCGTCAGCATGTTTCAATTCTAAAAGATTATACCATTCATTAAATTAAGATGTTGCAAGGTGAAGCAGCAAGGGTGATCTTTCCATCACGCCAGGATTTGAAAAGGAGGACCAGAAAAGAATATACCAGAAATGAAGACATTGGTAGCCAGGATAACTCTCACTTGGTTTTTCTCGCTTCCGTCCTTGCCTTACTAATATCTGATCGCTTCAACCCAACTTTCCGAGCCTGCCTCCGAGCTTTGGTAATGAGATCATCGAAATCTTTCGTTGAGGGGGGAGCTAGTAACTTGAGAATCACAACATCCCGATCCCCAATTACAACAAATTGAGAACCTGTTTTCAGACCGAGACGTTTCCTGATTTCTTCAGGAATTACAACTTGTCCCTTTGAAGACATTTTCGTGGTTGAGAGATGAGTCATGCTTCCTCCTTATAATCTTACTAGTAAGAGTATTATATTTATATGATAATATCAAGTATTGTTTAACCGAAGGTCAGTCTAACGCCATGGCGATAAGCTGCAGCGAGTGTGGCGCGGGTGTTGCTCATCGCAAGGCTCGTGACACCCTAAGGTGTCAGCAAGAAGTCCTAACTTTCAAGATTCCCAATAACCCCGAGCAAGACAATACCTTACAAGGAAGGGTAGTATTAATTCTTATTTTGTATAATATCATTTCAATTGATATCTGTCAAGCTCCTGCTTCCTGAGACTTTTCTTGCAATTAAAGAGTTTTAATAATAATCTTAGTTAAAATAGATCATTACAATCATGGATACTTGATGAAGATCAACGGTTATCTTGTTATGAGATTATGGATCTTGTTTAGCCGTTTTAGTGACGCTACTGCGATTTTAATTGAGGATGTCCTTCTAAAAACGGTATGTGATACGCCTGAATCACAGAAGGAATGTGCCTTTAATAATCATGTGTAAAGGAGGGAGAACTGTGACCGAACTTCCTACAGACAGTGAGGGGGCGATGGCGCTACTCATGCAGCACGTCAATCAGCCAAACCTCATCAAACATTGTATCGCCACTGAGGCGATAATGAGAAGGCTCGCCGAGAAGCTGGGGGCGGATGAGGAGCTCTGGGCAATGATCGGCCTCCTCCACGACCTCGATTTCGAAAAGACGAAAGAGACCCCTTCTCTACATACGAAAATCGCCACACAGATTCTCGAGGAGGAGGGCTTTTCTCCTGAGTTCACGAGGGCAATCCGGTCTCATAACGAGCAGGTCGATGGCTGGGAAAGGAGCGAGCCGGTCGATTATGCTCTGACGGCGGCCGAGAGCGTAACAGGCCTGATCGTGGCTGCCGCGCTTGTGCGGCCGGAGAAGGAGGATAGACTTGTGCATGTCAAAGTTTCATCTCTCAAGAAGAGGATGCGTGAGAAAGCCTTCGCTCGAAACGTGAACAGGGATTCGGTGAGGGAATGTGAGAAACTTGGCCTGAGCCTGGATGAGTTTCTCGAGCTGGCCCTCGATGCGATGCGGGCAATAGGCGGAGAACTTGGCCTTTAAGGGCCAAGTAATAATGGGTGAAAGAGGACACCTGATGTCCTCGCTTGTGGACAATATCGGCGAAAATTCAAGGCATCGCTGTGACAAAGACTGTTGCAGCGATTTGGAGGAAAGACGTATCTCATTGTAATTCCCCTGGTTATAGATTTGTAAAACTAATCATCAAAAACTCCCTCCTGTGGCACGTTCTATGCTTAGGTCGAGAAGTGGTTGAAAGGTGGGAGATCACGATGAAAACACTCGTTTCCATATTAATAGCGGTGACGCTATCTTACAGCGACGGGATGGCTCTATATCCCGAGGATCTGAAAATAGATGTGTGGCTCGACCGTGGAGACGGCGCAGTATACAACATGGGAGATCCTGTAACCGTCTATTTCAAGACGAATGCGGACTGCTTCGTCACTGTCTACAACATAGACACAGAAGGCTACATCAACATCCTGTTTCCGAGCTACCCGGGTGAGGGAAACTTTATAGAGGGCAATAAAACATATTTCGTACCTGCAAACACACACGATGATTTCTTCATCATAGATGAACCCACTGGACAGGGTTACATCGAAGCGGTAGCCTCCTCGAAACCGTTCTACCTCGAAGGGTGGCCATTTTACACTCAGAAAGGTGCTGAGGGGCATTACGCAGGCGAAGCGATCGAGAGGATAACAGGTGACCCGTTTCTCGCTATCGAGGAGATAAACAACAAGATTCTTCCCTTCGGCGAGGACACGGAATATGTGGATGATTTCTCGGTATACTATGTTGAGGAGGTGGTAAGCTATCCACGCTATGTCTGCAATGACTGCCACGTTCCGACATACTACCATTACGATCCTTACTACTACCCATGCACCTATGTGGACATCGTGATATTCGATTACTGGTGGTACAACAGGTGGTTCTACTGTGATTACTGGTGGGTGGATTACTACTACTTTTACGACTACTACTACTACGCGCCGCCACCCGCGTATCTGGGAAGACGTTACACCCGGAAGTACGGTTACACAACGAAGGAGAACCGGCGCTATACAACGAAGGGTTACCAGGACAAGGGAGGCACCGTAAGGGTGAACGATTATTACAGGGGAAAGGATGTCTTCAGAGGGGATTTCAAGAAGGCTATCGATGTCAAGAGCAATCCTGTCGTTAACTATAAATTGCCCCAGATGCGAGATGAGGCCGGTTATGTTTCGAGCAGTGTGAAGAAACATGCACCTGCAACAGAAAGCGGCGGCGAAGGAGCCATCCTGGGAAGGAAATCCCCCTCCGGTGTGGCCGGATCCGATTACCGGCAATTGAGAGATGTGCAGAAAAAATCACCAGCCAGGGAGGAAGGCGAAACAGGTATCCAACAGAGAAGAAGGGCGACTGGCAAATCACCTCGAGCAGATAGGAGTCAGTCTCGATCCGGCGGATCTGAAATCAGGAAATCAGCCAGACCACCGGGTGATGAGGCATACAGCAGACCAGGGCGCGGTAAATCTGTCACCAGAAAAGCTCCTGCACAGGATAGGGGGAGAGGCAGGGTCGAATCCAGGGAGGAATACAGGCTGAGGGGATGGGATAGGAAAAGTGCCGGGAGTTCCAAGAGAAGCTCCGGAATATCAATCATCAAATCCCGTCCCAGGCAATCGTCGGCCCCAGGGAGCGTATCGAGGCATCGTCCGGCCTCTCGGGCAGCTTCAAAGCCCCATGGTAGATCAAGCATCTCACGTGGTTCTGGACCGAGAGTAAGAAGAAAGTAAGGAAAAGAAAGAGTTGCATATCTCCCCGAGGCGGGGAGCGAGGAGAGGGCCATCCGAGAAGGATGGTCCTTTTTTTCTTCTTTCGACAATGTAAGGATAGGTTTATATTAGTTATCGAAAGTCAGTCTCCTCCAGATTTACATATGCTTCGTACCCTTTTAAATCCTGACATACAGGACGTTAAAGTGTGATGTGGCGACTGCGTTCTTTCTTTCTCATTCTTTCTGTTGTGGCTTACACGATTTTCTTCGGGATTTGGGCGATCTGTATCTCTCCTTTTGACAGGAGAGGTGATTTCATCCAGAAAATCGCCATCGTATGGGCAAAGATGATCATCTGGACTAATCTTATAAAAGTCGGTTTGAGCACGGACCAGCAACTCGGCTCCGGGCCTTATGTCGTTGTCTGCAACCACCAGAGTCTTCTCGACATCCCGGCTCTTCTGGTTTCCCTGCCCTTCGAGTATAGAATGGTAGCCAAGAGAGAGTTGTTTCGCATCCCCATCTTCGGATGGGGTATGAAACTGGCCGGGTATATCGAGGTGGATCGCGGGGATACGAGAAAGGCGATCCGGGGAATGTCTGCGGCGGATATGAAGATAGAGGAGGGCAAATCGATCGTGATATTCGCCGAGGGCACCCGGAGCAGGGACGGAAACCTTCTTCCCCTTAAAAAGGGAGCATTCGTCCTGGCTATAAAAAACGGTGTTCCCATTCTTCCCTGCATTATACACGGCGGTCATTCCCTCCTCCCGAAAGGGACCCTCAGAATGGGAAATGCCAGGATGAGAGTTCACCTCGGAAATCCTATCAGCACCGAGGGTCTTTCTCACGATGACAGAGACAGTCTCAGGCGCGAGGTTGAATCCTGGATGAGAAAGGCACTTTCCGGATTTAACCAATCGAATCATTCCGGGTCTAAGAAAGATGAAGGGAGAATATGAGCCTGAAGGATGATGGAAGTCTTGTTGCCCTGTGTAAATCCGGTGACAGAGAAGCATTTGGAGAACTCGTGAGAAGGTACCAGAGGCCGGTATACTACCTGGCTCTGAGACTCATTGGTGATAGCGATGAGGCCAACGACCTGGCTCAGGAAGTCTTCCTCAGGGCATACAGAGGGATTGAGAACTTCCGTGGGAGCTCTACTTTCAAAACCTGGCTCTACACGATCGCGAACAATCTGATCAAGAATCATTACAGGAGCGCGAGGCGCCGGATGACTGTTTCCATTGAAGGGAGGGAGATTCCAGTGAATGCCGACGAGATGGAAAACCTCTTGAGCAAGGAAATGTCTGAGATATTGAGAGGCGCCATAGCGGAGCTTCCATACAAACAGCGGATGGCACTCACTCTGAGAATATATGATGGGCTCACTCACCGGGAGATAGCTGACGTGCTCGGCTGCTCTGAAGGAACGGTAAAGGTGAACTTCCACCATGCGATAAACAGCCTCAGGAAAAGGATGGTTCCCATCGGGAAAGGTGGCAGAAATGAATTGTGAGAAGCTACGTTCACTACTCCCGTTCTATGTATTGGGTGATCTTGAAAAAGAGGACGGGGAAACCGTGGATGAACACGTCGCTGTCTGCAACAGATGTGCGGAAGAGGTTGGTGCACTTAAAGATTTGATCGGGCAGCTCGCCAAGGATCATATTACTGATCCGGGAGAGGATTTCTGGCGGGGATTCGAAGCCTCCGTGATGGAGAGGGTGGAAGAGCTTGGGAGAGAAAGATCCTGGTCAGTAATCGAATCCATGAAAAAGCTACTTTTTCCGGTTCCTGAGATGAGGTTTGCCAGGACACTTGCCTATGCCGCCTCGATAGCCTCGGTTGCAATCCTGGGAAGCCTGTTCGCCTGGAGAGCTCATCTCCACTACACTAGTCAATTCGAGGAGATGGCATCTCTTGAGAGCCCTTTTGAGAGCATCTCCGGTACCGATTTTTCTTACGCTGACTATATCGAAGAGCTGACCGGCGATGAACTGGAGCTCGTTTCGAGGGCTGTGTCTGGATGGGGGATTGAAGTGCCCCCTTACCAGCGCGATATCTTACTGGGAATAACAGATGAGAGCGAGTATGAGATGTATGAAGAGATAGAATATATGGAACAAGAGGAGCTGAATCTGCTTTACGAGGAAATCGAAAAATGGGAACGCAGTTCATGATAACTCAAAAGGAGGGGATATCCATGAGAACATTGTTGTCAGTGGTAGCTGGATGTATGCTGTTACTATGCACAGGGAATTTACTGTCCCAGGAGATCATAGAGGAGCGAGAAAAGGTCAAGGAGAGGATCAACATGATCCGGATGTGGAAGATGATGGAGGTGCTTGATCTGTCCCGTGAACAGAGTGAACAGCTGTTTCCTGTGCTCGAGCGGATTGAAGAAAAGAGAAGGGAGCTTTTTCAAGATCGTGGACGAACCATAAGGGAGCTCAGAAATACGGTGAAGGGGGAAAACCCAGACGAAGACGCACTCAGAGAGCTGATGGGAAGGTTGGAGAAGAATCACGAAGATCTCGAGGGACTGTACAGGGAGGAAAGGAGTGCGGTTGGAAAAGTTCTCGATATTGCTCAACAGGCACGCTACCTGATTTTCAAGGAGAATTTCGAGCGAGAGCTCCGAAGCATCATAAGAGATGTGAAAGAACGACCTTTCGAGAAGCCAAGATATGAAATCCAGAGGGATGAAAGGGCCCGGGAAAGGTTTTAGGCATCGTCCCTTGCGGCAAGGAATTCTAATTTAACCAGCCACTACCGTCAATCTTCCGCTTGACATACCAGTGGATTTATGATATGGTTCAGTGCAGAAAACTTACGGTTCTCTCGTGTTCCGTTCTCGTCCTTGCGACATTCTCGTGATGAATCATGAAGTACGGCTCTAGTCGGTCAGTTTTATCAATATTTTCCACATACAGTAGATGGCATCACGCGGATGAACGCATCCGGGAGCGGGTCGAGCAGTTGAACCCATTGTTTAAAGGGGGGAACAATGAACCTCAGTCCTAAAGCTTTTGGACTCGCTCTTGGGATACTGGCCGGAGTGGCGATCTTCTTGGCCACACTCTGGATCGCAGCCATGAGTGGCGGGAATCATCTCATCATGCTGAAGCAGTTTTACTTTGGTTATTCCGTGTCTTTCGTAGGTGCCCTGGTAGGATTCGTCTATGCTTTCATAGATGGGTTCATAGCGGGGGCTCTTATTGCATGGCTCTATAACAAATTTGTCCCGGCAGCATCCTGAAGACCGGTAACCTTCTGCAGCTTTAACGTTACCCCGCTGTCCCGGGTTTCTCGAAAAGAGAGTCCGGCAGTGAAGGATTGATCTCATAATCCAGCACGGTTGTTTCCTGAACGAGTATTCCGTTCAGGAAGATGTTCACCTTGTATGGGAGTTTCAGACCTTTCTTTTCCCGGAAGGAGAGAAAATCAAGCCTCATGTGCTCCTCTGTCGTGCCTGCGTAGACAGGATAGTCTATCCGTTTTACCAGGAAATCTTCCATCGCGATCCACAGGGTGAATTCGTCGGAATCCGGGTCAATAACATAGATCATGTAATGTGGTTTACCCTCAATGAATGATTTGCCTTTAATCATAGCCAGGGAAGCGGAATCAGTGGCCTGGATGAGAAAGTTCGGAAAATGCTTTAGTGATTTCCTCAGAATCTCGCGGGTTCGCAGATCACCATCACTGACAACGCCATTTTCCATAACCCATGCCATTCCGTTGTCGTAAGCCTGAATATAGGTTTCGGCACCAATATGGGCTTCACTCCTCATTCGATTCGGAAAACGGTAGTAAGCTTTTTCCGTTGCCGTCTCCCCGCCTTCTGATTTTAACAACGATGTTGTATTCATCTGTATCGCTTTGAGTGAGGAAATCGTTTTCGATCCACCGTAGGCACCTTCGGCCCTTATGAGTATGTTATACGCAGACAGATCCAGAGCGTTTGTTTTACTTTCTACGCCCTCTTCAGAAACAGACTGGCGACCGGGAGGTTCCTTCTTTTCTGTGAACGGGATGATAAATATAAGGAGGCTGATCAGAAGAGCTGCAAACAGCACATAGAGATAAGGTGCCTTCGACTTTTCCATGCTCGAAACACCTTCCTTTCGAATTACCAATTTATAATAGCATGCATGCTTTGTAAAGTCCAGAGTCAGAGTGAACTGTTCTCAATCGTCAGATTCGGTGCTAGTCATGATCATAATCATCGAACGGGCTTTGATATATGTTCACTGCGGGCTGTGATTCTGACGGATTGTACCGGTATGAAACGGTGAAATAAAAAAAGCTTGAAATTATCACTCTTACTGTTATAAATTATCGATTGTAGAATATACTTATATAAGTTATAGCAGTTTTAACGTATTATCACTCCCCCTATCAGCCTTGAGGGATTAATGGAAACGACCGGTTCCAGGTATCAACCAGATGATGCACTTCTCAGGATCTACTTCAAGGAGATCGGGAAGTACCCGCCCCTGTCCCGTGAGGCGGAATTCAATCTTGCCAGTAAGGCCAGGAAGGGTGATAAAAAAGCCCTGGAGCAGTTGGTCAGATCGAACCTGCGGTTTGTCATAAGAGTCGCCAAGAAATACCAAAACAGAGGCCTATCACTCTCGGATCTCATCGCTGAAGGGAATATAGGGCTCATGAGAGCAGCTCTTAAATACGATGAGAAGCGAAATATAAAATTCATCTCATACGCCATCTGGTGGATAAGGCAGGCCATACTTCAGGCCCTGGCCGAGCAATCCAGACTCTTTCGTGTACCATTGAACAGGGCTGACCTCTTTCACAAACTCAGCCGTAAGGCAGGCGTCCTTACCCAGCAGTTCGGCAGAGATCCTACAGACGAAGAAATGGCCAGAGAAATGGGCTTACCGCTTGAAGATATAGATTCACTCCTGGTTCTGACGCGTTCACCCCTGTCTCTGGATGCACCCATTGCAACCGGCGATGAGAGTGAACTCACAAACTATATTCCGGATGAGATTCATCCCAATCCCGAAGAGGTTGCTTTTGAGAAAATGAGAACCGCTGCAATCAACAGGGCTCTCTCAAAACTCAACGAGAGAGAGGCGAAAGTATTAAGGCTTTATTTTGGACTGGATGGGGAGGAGAATCACACTCTCGAGGAAATCGGAAAAGATGAAGGGATTACAAGGGAAAGGGTGAGGCAGATTAAGAAACATGCTCTGAAGAAGCTGAGACAGAAGTCAAGGGCAGAGATTCTAAAGGCTTTTTTGGAGTGATGTGATGGAGGCTTCGACATCCTGATAAATCAGGGAATAATGAACTTCAGGCTCTCTAACAGCGAAGGAGGTGATGATTAGGGATTGTAAAAAAGGAGCCGGATGCTGAATGTATATTCACAGCCAGAGCCAATGCAGAGTAAATCCAGAATAGAAGGAGTAGACGATGAAGAGAGCTATCTCACTTAAAGGATATTTTATGGCATTCCTCTTCCTGACCATCGCTGTGGGGAGTTGTGGAAAAAAACAACCTCCACCCAAGATAGAGGAACCAGTCGTGGATGAGGAGGCACTCAGGCGGCAGGAAGAGGAGGAGAGAAGACGCAGAGAAGAGGAGGAAAGACGGAAAGAGGAGGAGAGGAAGAGGGTTTTTGAGGAAGAAATCTCTATCATGATCCATTTCGATTTCGACCGTTACAACATCAAGGATGAGTACAAGGATATACTTTCTAAGAAGGCTCAGTTGCTAAGGGAAAGGCCAACGGTAAAGATAAGAATAGAAGGCCATTGTGATGAGTGGGGAACGAATGAATACAACCTTGCCCTTGGTGAGAGGAGAGCGAATGCTGCGAGGGAATTCCTCGAAGGGGCAGGGGTTTCGCCGGACAGGTTGACTACAGTTTCATACGGGGAGGAACAGCCACTGGATCCAGGACATGACAAAGAAGCCTGGAGGAAAAACAGGAGGGCAGAATTTAAAATAGTTGAGTGGTAGGATCCCTGATCGGATCACTGGTAGAGGCCGTTTCCACTCGAACAGTAGATCACCTCATCCCGACTGGACGACCTGCGAGTGGAAATGGCCTTTTGGTTGGAAACTGCCCGTCGGTTGATTGTGAAGAGGATTACAGATGAGAATACTCGCCATCGTTATGGCAGGTGGCAGGGGGACCAGGCTATACCCCCTTACCAAGTATAGAAGCAAACCGGCGGTGCATTTCGGAGGAAAGTACCGCATCATTGATTTTGTCCTGAGTAACCTGGTAAACTCGGGAATTCACTCTGTCTATGTCCTGACTCAATTCAAATCTCAATCCCTGAACGAGCATCTATCCGAAGGTTGGCAATTTGGCAGTATCCTGCGCGATTACTTCGTCACGCCTGTCCCTGCGCAGATGCAGGTAAATGGAAGCTGGTACCGGGGCAACGCTGATGCCGTTTTCCAGAATCTGCATCTGATAGAATCTTTCAATCCTGATCTGGTCGCCATCTTCAGTGCCGATCATGTATACAGAATGGATGTGAGGAGGATGGTGGATTTCCACATATCCAGGAATGCAGATCTCACGGTGGTTGCCTTACCTGTTCCACTCGATGAGGCCTCTAATTTCGGGATCATGGAGGTCGATTCGCGCTGGAAAATGGTGAAGTTCGAGGAGAAACCGAAGCATCCCACACCCATTCCCGGTGAACCCGGACTGGCTCTCAGTTCACTGGGAAACTACATCATAAACACACAGGTCATCGTCGAGGAACTCAAACTGGATAGCACTCTCGATTCGGAACACGATTTCGGCCGCAGCATCATTCCGTCAATGATAGGTAGGCGCGATATCCATGTATATGACTTCAGGAAGAACAGGATCCCTGCACCCGCCAAAGGCGAAGAGCACTCTTATTGGAGAGATATCGGAACGATCAAATCCTACTATGAAGCGAATATGGAGCTCAAGATGGTGGATCCACATTTCAACCTTTACAACCAGGCCTGGCCAATTAAAACAGCTCCATCGGGTTTCCCTCCCGCGAAGTTTATCTTCGACGAGGAGGGAAGACGAGGCATAGCTATAAACAGCCTGGTCTCGGAAGGATGCATTGTGTCCGGCGGATACGTGCGAGATTCAATCCTTGGGAGGAATGTCTTCATACACAGCTATGCAAGAGTGGAAGAATCAATCATTTTTCACCACGTTGATGTTGGCAGGCACTGTCAGATAAGAAGAGCGATTGTGGACAGCATGGTAAGAATACCCCCGGGCACAAGAGTCGGATATGATCTCGATGAGGATAGCAAGCGTTTCCATGTATCAGAAGATGGAACAGTAGTCATTCCAAGGCAGTATAATGATTGGTAGGGATTGATCGGTCCCCCATATCTTCAGGGTCTCATGGACCATGAGAGACAGAATCATGAGTGGAAAATTCCCGAGAACGATTTCATGTGGTTTTGTTTTCATCCTCCTTGGCGTCTGTGATTCAGGGGCGAGCGGAGTTTCTTTCTACCCGGACCAGGATTTCATGAGAAGGGCCGGGGTCTTGGAGTGCCGCAAGGGAGTTGTATTCAGCTCCAGCGTATTCCCGTTCGAGGGAAAAGGGGACAGCCTGAAACTCATCCTCTCGATCCAGATGGAGAACAAGGACCTGATTTTCACGAAATCTGATGATGCAATGAAATCGGTCCTTGAATTCTCATTGTATTTACGGAATGAGAAAGCGGGCTTCGTTGTCTCCAAATCATGGGCTGAGTCCCTGATGGTAGAAACCAAGGGTGAAGCGAGCGCTTCGATGAAGAGTGTGTTTCAGACGGAGGTGACCGCTCCTCCGGGAAAATGCGTGCTATCCGACGAGATAACTGACAAACATGCAGGCAGAACGGGTGTAATCGGTCCCACTGAAATCATCCTGGATACGGAAGAAGGGACGCCTTCAGTCTACGGCCCCTATCCTTACTATTCGAAGGGGGGGGATGGCGGTGTGATGGTTATTGAGCCACGCTCCAGGCTTGACAGCTTGCTATTTAATCCGGCTAAGAGCTATAGTTATGGGCGTGAGGACGTTGGATTTTATGTCGAACTGCACCGCATGGAGACGGGGCCTTTAAAACCGCTTACTGTGAAGGCCGATATAAAATTCGAGGATTCAGAGTGGAGAGAAATTGATCGTAAACAAAACCTCACTCTTCCGGGCGAAAGCTCCATTTCGATTTCCCTCAGGCCTGAAATGTTGAAAGTTGGAGAGGGCCTGTTAAAGATAGAACTTCTGGATGCCGAAGGTTCGCTCATAAGGAGCGATTCGACTTTCTTTTTCGTCTCGCTCACTGAGGAGTGGATTCTGACGGAATACAGGGATGTGATACGATACCTGGATCATCTCCTGACACCGGAGGAAAAGAGGAGTTTCGAAGCTGCCGAGGAAGGAGATCGCAGACGGCTGTGGAGGGAATTCTGGAAAGAGAGAGATCCGATTCCTTCGACACCACAGAACGAACGCCTTGTCGAGTATTTCAGGAGGATTCAGGTAGCCGATGCACGTTTTTCGACACCAATTCTTGAGGGATGGAAAAGTGACAGGGGGAGAGTGTACATACTACTCGGGCCGCCTGAGGAAGTGTATCTGAGAGATGTGGGGCAGAGGCTGGAGAGATATGAAATATGGGTATATGATCAATCGCTCGGATTCCAGCTTGTGCTTTATTTCGTAGACAGAGGTTTTGTCGGGTTATACTGGTTACAGAATGAGGGAGATCTGCAGCAGGCGCTGTCGAGACTGAGGTCCAGGTAAGGGAACACCCCGCCTTTAACAATGTATTAGGGTGAGAGAAGTCTCTGAAAAAGAAATTGACAAATTGTATTTATGGAGTGAGTTTTTAAAGAAACACTTATGTCGCCATGACAAGCAGGGAGGTAGCCAATGAAGAGAGTGAAAGTTGTTCGCAGAGCTGTTATTCCTCTACTGATGCTGATCGCGGGCTTCGATCTAGGTACAAGAATCGATTCAGATTCGACGCTTCCGGTGCAGACTGCCGCACTGGAAGCTTCCTCCGTTTCTGATGAACTCGAGGCGGTCAAGTCATTCAGCGAAGCGCTCATAGAGGTCTCGGAGCAGGTGAATCCCACGGTGGTTACCATATTCAGCGAAAAGACTGTTAAGGCCACCTTCCCGGGATTTAACGATTCCCCCCTGAGGGAATTCTTCGGAGATGAATTCTCCAGGAGATTTTTTGGCATTCCTGATCAGGACAGGGAATTCAAACAACGAGGTCTTGGCTCGGGCGTGATAGTTCGTTCCGATGGATACATTCTGACCAACAACCATGTGGTGGCTGGAGCTGATAAGATAATTATCGGGCTTGGGGGCGGGGAGGAGATGAAGGGCGAAATCGTCGGAACCGATAGAGCGACAGACATAGCGGTTGTCAAGATCGATAAGGAGGGACTGCAGTCTGCCCGGCTTGGCGATTCAGAGGATATAAGAGTGGGAGAATGGGTGGTGGCGATCGGGAACCCGTTTGGCCTGGAACACACCGTCACGGCGGGCATCATAAGCTACAAGGGCAGATCAAATGTGAGAATAGCAGACTATGAAGATTTCATACAGACGGATGCTGCGATCAATCCGGGAAACAGCGGTGGTCCTCTTGTGAATCTGGATGGGGAGGTAATCGGCATCAACACGGCTATCGCCACAAACACCGGTGCGTACCAGGGAGTTGGGTTCGCGATACCGATAAGCCTCGCTAAGCGCATCATGGAGGAACTGATACGAAGCGGTAGGGTGGTCAGGGGCTGGCTCGGGATTTATATACAGGATATCACAGGAGCTATGGCTGAGGCGATGGATCTCCCAACAAGAGAAGGGGTTCTCGTCGCAGACGTGAGGGAGGATGGCCCCTCCAAGGAGGCTGGCCTCCAGCGTGGAGATGTGATCCTCGAATTCAATGGCAAGAAGATGAAGAACGGGCTGGAGCTCAGGAACACTGTCGCCTCAACGAGCCCGGGCACCAAGGTGGATCTAAAAATCCTGAGGGATGGAAAGACGAAGAAGCTCACGGTCAAACTGGGTGAGCTTCCATCTGAGGAGATGGCGGCAGCGGGAGGCGGGCGCGATATCCTGAGCGATCTCGGTTTGAGACTACATAATCTTAATTCTGAGCTCGGCAGGAGGTATGGGATCTCTGGTGATAAGGGTGTGGTGGTGGTAGATGTTTATCCTGGAAGCGCGGCGGCTGAAGCTGGATTTGTGGCTGGCGATCTCATAGTCGAGGTGAACCAGGAGGAGGTGGAATCCGTTACAAAGATCCAGGAGAAGCTTTCGGCGCTAGAACCGGGTGATTCCGTGCTATTTCTGGTTGAGAGGGGCAGGGGAACGCTGTTCGTGGCAATGAAGATTCCTGAGTAACGGTCAGGGGAGCGTCACTTTCACTCGGGATGTTGATTAATGGTTCCCAACCGGTATAGTCTTTCAAGTGACGCTCCCCCGATCTTAATGGATGATGGTTCCGCCAAGACCGGTGCCAAGCCAAAATACTCGCCCAGGGGACACCCCCTATTCTAAAGGGAGAAAGCTGTGCCCAATCCACCTCACTCACAAAATGAACGTTCCCCTGATTTCTGAGAAGATTCGTCAGTTTCAACCGGTGGCAGATCCTCTATGGATTCGCATCGTGACAGATGCCTTGCTATAAATATCTTGGGGAAAATACGGGTGAATTTTAAAAGTTGACACTGTACTCGATATATAATAGTTTATACCCGATTAAAATAATGTAGCAGGGCTAGGAGAATACATTATGGATTCCGAATTACTCGAGAAGGTTATAGGGAAAACCGCTTCATACAGAGACGAGATGATCAGCATTCAGAAGAAACTCACTTCAATGGTCGCCCTCGCTCCGGAGAGCGGTGGGGTGGGAGAGGCCGAAAAAGCTTCATTTCTAAAACAGTACCTCGAGAGCATGAATGGAGTGAAGGTGGAGGAAATCAGGGCGAAAGACTCCAGGGTGCCTTGCGGGTACAGGCCGAACCTCATCGCTAGATTAGAAGGCGAGAAGAAGGACAGGGCTGTGTGGGTGATGTCCCACACCGACGTCGTTCCTGCAGGGGAGTCAGGTCTCTGGAAGGGAGACCCCTTCGAAGCATGGGAGGAGGATGATCTCCTTTACGGGAGGGGAGTCGAAGACAACCAGCAGGGAATGGTATCATCACTTTTCGCTCTGAAGGCGCTGGTTGATTTAGGGGTGAAGCCTCCCTACGACGTTGGTCTGGTACTCGTCGCAGATGAGGAGGTGGGCAGCAAATATGGCATCGATTATCTCCTTGAGCGGCACCCCGACCTTTTCAGGGAAGAGGATCTCATCATCATCCCGGACGCAGGAAATGAGGATGGGACGATGATCGAAGTGGCCGAGAAGAGCATCGTGTGGTTAAAATTCAAAACCAAAGGAATGCAGTGCCATGCGTCAACACCCCAGAAGGGAGTGAATGCATTCAAAGCCGCGAGTCACCTCGTTGTTAAACTTTCATCACTCTATGATGTATATAATGCCAGAAACGAGATCTTCAATCCCCCGATATCGACTTTCGAGCCGACAAAGAAGGAAGCGAATGTTCCCAATGTCAACACATGCCCGGGCGAAGACGTCTTCTACCTCGATTCAAGGATACTGCCGGAATATGACATCGATGAAGTGCGGCATAAGATTTCGAAGCTGGCGCATGAAGTCGAAGAAGAATTCGGTGTCACGATACAGATTGAACCGGTGCAGCTCGAAGTGGCAACAGAACCAACTCCGGATGAAGCTCCGGTGGTGAAGGCTCTTCAGTGTGCCATAAAAGAGCTGCGCGGAAGGGAAGCGAAACCAATGGGAATTGGTGGCGGTACAGTCGCCTCCTTTTTCAGGAGACGCGGTTTCAAAGCCGCTGTCTGGAGCACAATGGAGGAGTCTGCTCACCAGCCTAATGAGTATTGTAAGATCAGCAATATGATTGAGGATTCGAAGGTGTTCGCACACGTTTTTCTGCAGGGATACTGACATCACTCGAAGGATCCTCACCTTATCAACGGCTATGGGAGAAGGAGGTCTTCATGGCAGAAAAGGAGTTTAAGACATATGTACCTGCAGAAACCGACATGTTGGAGTTCACTCTAAAGGCTGTCCTGGTTGGGGCGGTCTTCTCAATCATTCTGGGATCCGCGAATGCATATCTTGGCCTCAAGGCCGGGATGACCGTCGCCGCAACTTTTCCTGCAGCGGTTATGGCCATGGCCGTTCTAAGGGTTTTCAACGGCTCGATTCTTGAGGAGAACGTATGCAGAACCACCGCTGCTGTCGGCGAGGCTCTGGTGGCCGGCGCCATATTTACTATCCCCGCCTTCCTAATTGCTCAGGACCCGGTGACCGGCGAAAGGATATGGTCTCACATTAAATGGTCCCAGAGCACGGCGCTGATGCTAGTAGGTGGCATCCTGGGAGTCCTGTTCGTCGTCTTCCTCAGAAGGATTCTGCTCGAAGACAAGACACTCCCCTTCCCGGAGAGCCTCGCCTGCTCCGAGATCGTTAAAGCCGGTCAGAAGGGACAGACCGGGGCCAAATACGTGTTCGGTGCCATTGGCCTTGCCGCTGTCATTGAGCTTTTCAAGAACAGTTACGGGCTCGAGCTGATCACCTCATATGTGAGGACCTTCATCCCGATGACGGTCAGAAATTTTAGGCTCGTGACGACACAACTCAAGGAGATCGGTTCATCCTTCACGACCACCGGCGGCGCATTCCTTGAAACTCCTGCTGCATCCCCTGCCATGCTCGGGGTCGGTTACATTATCGGGCCGAGGCTCTCCGCAATAGTCTTCAGCGGCGGCGTTTTCGGATGGCTTCTTCTCGTGCCGCTTCTTATTTTCATAGATAGCAGTTTCGGTGCCAGGGTGGCGGGTGGCGAAACTACCTGGATCAATATCTGTAACGCTGTCTGGAACTCGCAGGTGAGGCCCCTTGCAGTGGGCGCCATGCTCATCGGGGCCTTCTATACCCTCTTCATGATGAGAAGCTCACTCGGTACCGGGATCGTGAGGGCCTTCAGGGACATGAGAAAGATGGGCAAGGAAACGGAGAAGCCGGGCAGGCTGGATACCGACATACCGTATCACTGGGTCGTGATCGGAATCGTGGCGCTCGTAATCCCGATTTTCTTCATATACTACTACTTCAGCAACAGCCTGGGCGGTGCTCTGCTAGCTGCACTTGTGATGACCCTGGCAGGATTCCTGTTCGCAGCAGTGGCTGGCTACCTGGTTGGCACGATCGGCAGTTCGAACAACCCGATCTCCGGCCTCACCCTCTCCACGCTAATCGTTGCCGCCCTGCTGATGGTCCTCATCGGAGTGAAGGGTGCTGCCGGGATCGCTGCAGTACTCGGCGTTGCGGCAGTTGTGTGCTGTTCCTCCGGTGTTGCAGGAGATATCATGCAGGATCTCAAAGTGGGTCATATCCTCGGTGGAACCCCGTGGAAGATGGAAGTCGGATGTATGATAGGCGTCGTGGCCGCGGCGCTTGTGATGGTGTTCCCGCTACAGATGCTTCATGAAGCAAACCTTGCAACAGGTGGGATAGGGGGCGACGTGCTCCCCGCTCCCCAGGCGGGCCTCATGGCCATGCTCTCACAGGGAATCATCGGGGGTGGCATGGCCTGGCCGCTCGTTCTGGTGGGAATACTGTTCTCCATCGGCCTTATTCTGATCAAGGCACCATCACCGATGCTCATAGCAGTAGGGATGTATCTCCCTTTTCACACCACTGCAGCTATTTTCTGCGGCGGGATTATCAAATGGATAGTCAATGGTATCGTGACAAAACGACAGGTACCTGCACAGGAGAAGGAAAGAGTGGAGAACACCGGTATCCTGCTGGCCTCAGGGCTCATCGCTGGCGAGGCGCTCATGGGGATTCTAATTGCCTTCTACGTTGTTTCAACCGGGAATCCAATATACCGGATAATACCGGGTGGAACACCCTGGCTTGCTCTTTTCATCTTCTTATTACTTGCCTATATTCTCATCCGTATCCCTCTTAAAGCGAGCAAGGAGGCTTGAGTAAATGAAGAGGGGTGAAGTGAATCTTCTCAGTCTCATACCAGTTCGTAACAGAGATTGGGAGAGCCGGGATGGGTCAAGCGTTGTCATACTGGCACCCCGATTCACCAATCGGTGGCTTCTCGAGAAGGTCGTTCCTCGATTGAAGAATCCGTATTACAAGGTGAGCCTCGATGAGGTTGGAAGCAGAGTATGGATGAGCTGTGATGGGAAGAAGACCGTGGGGGAGATAGCAAAGAGACTCAGGGATGAGTTCGGAGAGGATGTTGAGCCGGTGTACGATCGGTTGGGGAGTTTCTTCAAGACCATGGAGGAGCATCTCTTCATAAGGTTCAAGAATATCTAAAACGTGCCTGAAAGCCCTTACAATTGAGAGGCTCCGTTTCCGGGACATGAACATAGGGATATTGAAGGAAAAAACACCCGGCGAGAGGAGGGTTGGCCTTACCCCCTCGGTAGTGAGAGCGCTAGTCGCAGGCGGACACACGCTCTTCGTCGAGAAAGGGGCAGGAAGTAAGTCTTTCTTCGAAGATGAGGAATACGCATCCGCCGGTGCGAAAATAGTGGAGGGGGCCGATGAGCTCATCGGCAGGTCCAAGCTCATAGTGAAGGTGTCTCCTCTCCTGCCTCAGGAGTATGAGAGGCTCGTATTGAATCAGGTGGTCGTGGGGTTCATGCACATGGCCATAGCCTCGGACTCTTCAATCAGAGAGGTCATCGACAAAAAGGTAACTATTATAGGGTATGAGATCATCGAGAATACCGATGGTGAGCTCCCCATCCTCATTCCGATGAGCGAGATAGCAGGCCAGGTGTGCGTGCAAATTGCCGCTCATTACCTCCAGGGGGACCAGGGAGGGAGGGGCCTCCTCGTCGGTGGTATGCCGGGAGTGCCTCCCGCGGTTTTCGTCATCGCTGGGGCCGGCGTGGTGGGTACGGAGGCCGCGAGGACGGCCATAGGCCTCGGAGCCCAGGTGATCGTTCTGGATAGAGATGTTGAGAAGTTGAGGCGGATCGATGAATTGTTCGGCAAGAGGGTCATCACCTCGGTTGCAACCCATTATAATCTTGAGCGGGCTGTTAAATTCGCCGATGTCTTCATTGGTGCAGTCCTGGTTCATGGCGAGAAGGCGCCCATACTCGTTACGAGGCAAATGGTCTCGACGATGAAAAAAGGGACTGTGATTGTCGATGTCTCCATTGATCAGGGAGGCTGTATCGAAACGAGCAGACCCACGAGCTCAGAGAATCCGGTATTCATCGAGGAAGGCGTGATCCATTATTGCATCCCCTACATTCCCTCTGTTGTAGGGAGAACGGCCACGAGAGCACTCAGCAATGCTACTCTCCCATACATAACTCAGATCGCACAGCACGGAATAGAGGAAGCGGTGAAAAGTAGTGCAGAACTGGCGAGGGGGGTCTATTTCTATAAGGGCAGGTGTGCAAAACCGGGTCTCTCCCAGACCTTCGGGATCGGCTGCAACTCGTTACAGGACATCCTGGAAGGGAAGGTCTGGTTAGGCGATCTCTCTCTATGAGCCGATCATCATTTCCTATCCCTTGATGAAGATCAACGGGAAGCCATGCAAGATCGGTCACAGCTCTCCGGTCGGTTTTCCTTGATTTTTGATGCGACCTTTGTAAATTTAGTACCACATATTGAGACAACTTCTTTGATACTCGATTTACCGGTTTGCCTGAACCTGTGAAGGAGTATGGAAATGGTATGTTTCGAAAGGATGTCAGAACTTGAACACGAGCAGGTTGTCTTCTGTCACAATAAAGTCGCGAATCTCAAAGCTATAATAGCCATTCACAACACGATCCTTGGGCCTGCGCTTGGCGGGACTAGGATGTGGCCTTTCAAATCAGAAGAGGAAGCACTCATCGATGTATTGAGGTTATCTCGAGGAATGACTTATAAGGCTGCTCTTGCCGGTCTGAATCTGGGTGGAGGCAAGGCCGTCATTATAGGCAATCCAAAAAAAGACAAGACCGAGAACCTTTTCAGAGCGTTCGGAAGATTCGTCGAGAGCCTTGGGGGTAGGTACATCACCGCGGAGGACGTCGGAACAACCGTTCAGGATATGGAATACGTGTTCATGGAGACGAAGCACGTGACCGGCGTCGCCATGACCCGTGGCGGAAGCGGAGACCCGTCTCCCTTCACCGCTTCGGGTGTGTATCATGGGATAAGGGCCTGTGTAAAAGAAAAGATGAAGAGGGACGATCTCGAAGGGCTCAGAGTGGCCGTGCAGGGTGTCGGTCATGTCGGGTACCATCTTGTGAAGAATCTGACAGAAGCCGGTGCTAAGTGCATCGTGACTGATATTGATAAAGATAAAATCGAAAGGGTTGTCGATGAGTTCAAGACAGAAAACGTTGAACCCGATGAGATCTACGGTGTTGATGCTGAAATATTCGCCCCGTGTGCTCTCGGTGCCGTAATAAACGATAAAACAATCCCCATGTTGAAATGCCAGATAGTCGCTGGAGGAGCAAACAACCAACTGGCTGAGGAGAGGCATGGCGATGTCCTTCATGAAAGAGGGATATTGTATGCTCCGGATTACGTCATTAATGCCGGTGGTCTCATAAACGTTTCCATCGAACTGGAAGGATATGTGAGGGAGAGAGCACTCAAAAAAACTGAACAGCTGTACGACAGTCTTCTTAAGATTTTCGAATTAAAAAAGAGGAAGAAAATTCCTACATATAAGGCAGCAGATCTTCTTGCCGAAGAGAGAATCGCTACCGCCGGCATAATCCACAGCAGCTATCTGCCTTAAGTAGACAGGTGAACGATGACGAAACTTCTGGTTGTTGATGACGAAGCGCCATTGAGACTTCTTTACGAGAAGGAATTGACGGAAGAAGGTTACGAAGTCGTCTGTGCTGGTGATGGATGGGAAGCAGTGAGGAAGATAGAAGAAGAGATCCCTGACCTCGTTGTTCTTGATATCCAGATGCCAGAAATGGATGGTCTGGAGGCCATGGGGAGGATCCTGGGAAAATACAACAAGCTTCCCGTAATCATCAACACCGCCTACACCAGCTACAAGAGTAACTTCATGAGCTGGGCAGCCGATGCGTACGTCGTTAAGTCATCGAACCTTGATGAGCTGAAATCAACTATCAGAGAGGTTCTCGAAAACTACAATAGATAAGTAGCGGTACTCTCTGAATGTATCGGCACATGCAGCTCAAAAATCATACCGATAGCGGATACATGAAAGATTGCCTCGTGATCGTGCTCGCAGGGGGTCACGGGGAAAGATTATATCCGCTCACGAAGGACAGGACGAAACCAGCCGTACCCTTCGGTGGTGCATACCGGATCATCGACTTCACTCTATCGAATTGCGTTAATTCCGGTCTCAGGAGGATTTTTGTTCTCACTCAGTATAAATCGTACTCCCTCGATACTCATATCAGACAGGCATGGTTTTTCTTAAGGAGGAGGGAGCTGGGTGAGTTTATCGAGACCATTCCGCCTCAGCTGAGAAGTTCTGAAAAATGGTATCAGGGAACGGCAGATGCTATTTTTCAGAACGTTTACATGCTGAATCAGGAAAGACCGAAGAGGGTTTTTATCCTTTCGGGCGACCACGTTTATCGGATGAACTACCGGAGGATGCTCGAAAGTCACATCAATAAGGGAGCGGATCTGACAATCGCCAGCGTCGAAGTGCCAAGGAATCAGCTGGAAAGATTCGGTACGATAAAGGTGGATGATGATCTCAGGGTAGTGGGCTTCAAGGAGAAATCCAAAGCGCCACACCTTCATCCGAAGAAGCCGAAAAAAGCTCTTGTATCGATGGGAGTATATCTTTTTGAGACCGAGGCACTGGTGCGGGCAGTAATAAAGGATGCGAAGAAGGATTCGCAGCATGACTTCGGAAAGAATATTATACCTGACATGTTGTCCACGAAGACGGTATATGCCTATAATTATATCGACGAAATTTCTGGAAAACCCTTGTACTGGAGGGATATCGGGACGATCGATAGCTACTGGGAGGCCAATATGGATCTCATCAAGAAAACTCCTCCCTTTGATTTGTACGATAGCTCATGGCCAATATTCACTGTCAACAGGATCACCCCCCCTGCAATTGTGAAGCGGAGCGTTAACAATCGAAGTTCATGCGAAGTCGTGGATTCTATGATATCGAATGGCTGTATAGTAGAAGGAGCAAAAGTGAAGAGATCGATAATCTCATCCAGTGTAGTTGTCAGTAGAGATTCGCTCATTACTGATTCCATAATCATGGCTGGAGTGGTCATTGGTAAAGGTGCTCGAATAAAAAAGACTATAATAGATAAGCAAGTTGTAATACCCCGAGATTTTTCAATAGGTTACAAGAGAGAGGAAGATAGTAAGCGATTCAAAATATCACCAGGCGGGGTAACGGTGGTTCCAAAGGGGTACAGGTTCCAATGAGAATAAGAGGTCAGATTGAACAACGACGATGACAAAAAAGTCCAGGAAGTAAGATGCTGGGAGATCCTTTCATGCGAGAATGACACCTGCCCGGTCTACGGTAATCCGGAAAAGGTATGCTGGCTGGAGGAAGAAGTGGATTGCCTCATGAAACCCGGTACTCTGGCAGAGGATAAGTTCATCGAGGTATGCAGTGGCTGTGAGGTGTTCGAGAAGAGGCTATCACGTGCATTGGGCCGAAGATTGGATGATTATGCGATCAATCAGACACTCCGGATGCTTGTAGGTGAACTCGGTAAGAGGCACACAGAGCTGAAAAGAACGAACAGACGGTTGATGAGAAGGGTTAGGGGACTCACATATTTTGGGGAGGTTGCGGCAGATCTTGCCAGCACCAAGGAACTCGTCGAAATACTGCAAATAATACTCACGGGAATAACCTTTGGCGATATACTCGGATTCAACAGGGCATTCCTATTCCTGGTGGATGAGGGTGAGAGGGCATTGAAGGGGCGGCTGGCTATAGGACCGGCTGATGAGGAGGAAGCTCACAGGATCTGGAGCGAGCTCTCAACAAGACAATCGACCATCAAGGAGATCATAGAGACGAAAAAGAAGATCGCGGATGGCGTAGACAGATACGTGAATCAGCTTGTTAGAAGTATCACAATTCCTTTGGACTCCGAGGATAACATACTCATCAAGGCGATGAGAGAGAAGAAGTCATTTAACATAAAGAGGACTTCGGAAGAGGTGAATGGGAGTGAATCGCTCATAGATGCCCTGGGAACAGACGCCTTCGTGGTGGTACCGCTCCGTGTGAAAGAGAAAGAGCTGGGAGTTCTCGTTGCAGATAACATATTCTCGAAAAGACCCATAACGAATTACGATATCGGATTGCTGGAGACCTTCGTTCATCAGGCGAGCCTTGCCATACACAATGCAGGTCTCTATACCAGGCTTTCTGAGAAGCTGAAGGAGCTTGAAGAGGCCTACAGGGTGCTACAGGACAACCAGGAACGCCTCGTGAGGGCAGAGAAACTCGCGGCAGTCGGCGAGATAACGGCCAAAGTTGCCCATGAGATCAAAAACCCGCTCACATCCATAGGCGGTTTCGCTCGGTCGATATACAGGGGAATGAGCGATGACGATGCCAACAAGACGTATCTCGAAGTTATCCTGCAGGAAGTGGAAAGACTCGAAGGGATCCTCCATGATCTACTCTCCTTCGCACATCCGTCTCCGCCAGAGAAGGTGAAAAGAAGCATAAATGAGATAATCGAGAAGAGTCTCCTCGTTCTCACAGGCGAGGTGGATAAAAATAAGATAGAGCTCGATCTCCACCTGAGGCCCGATTTGCCTGATGTCTGGTATGATGCGCGACAGCTCAAACAGGTATTTCTGAACCTGTTCAAAAATGCGATCCAGGCGATGACGAACGGTGGGAGGTTGAGGATAGAGAGTCAGAGAACAGACCGGTGGGTCTGTGTGAGTGTCATGGACACGGGAATGGGGATTCCTCAGGAGAACATGTCAAAACTTTTCCTTCCATTTTTTACCACGAAGAGTGACGGCTCAGGATTAGGACTCCCTGTCAGTCATCAGATACTGAAGGACCATAACGGGTATATAGATGTTTCCAGCCAGGAGGGAGTCGGCACCAATTTCATGGTCTATTTGCCAGTCAAAGAAGACGCCTGAGGTTACGATCACGCCACAATGGTGCGGGAACAGGGAAGACCAATGAATCGGCTCCAATCCAAGTATAATACGGAATGCTGCTCCCCTCGGGAGAACTGTGGCGTCCCCGTTAATCCCTTATTCAACATAACCGAGTGCTCGTAATTGTTGTTTTTCGATCTCCCCTGTATGTTTCATCAATCGTCGGTTCCAACGGCTAATATCGAGGGAGGAGCTCGATGCTGAGATGATCGTCGGCGTCTCCCAGAGAGCGAAACTGTCATCATGTGGCTCATGTGATGTATCACTGTTTTTTGCTTCGAGGCAAAGATTTATGTATTGATAGGCGTAATCATGTAACGGATATTGCCTTTTGATCCAGGCAGGATCATAGTGAGCATTCAAAGTATCCTGCAGAATAACCTTCTCTGAAGATCCCGGCGCTTGTAATGTAATTCTGAAGATCGCACTCGGGTCAAGGTCATATTTGTCGAACTTTCCTCCGAAATCCAGTCCGTAAGCGACTGTAAGTGTCGCTTCCGGCGGGATGAGCAACCGCCTGCACATGTCATTCTTGAGAAGAATCTTCTTCCTGTTGCCCTCTATCCTCCTCTCCGAGTATTCATACATGAGAGCAAACTCATACAGGTTCTTGTCGATGTACGGCTGATCCGGTGTGGGATACACCGGCTTCTCAACGGGTCTGGGCAGTGTGGCGAACTGCGGGCTATAATCGTAGGGAACCCTCTGTGACCGGCGGACTACGAAAGGAGGTGTCCACTGCCAGACGATTTCACGCTCGGGATTTATCTCAAATGCCCGATGACTCACACTCGATGAAATCAATATGTTGCCATTTGGAAGAATCTGTTCGGAACCACCTCTGTAAGAGAAGAAGTACTTGGATTCATACTTGCATACACACGTGCCATCATGCGGATTCACCTCTTCTAT
The DNA here is from genome assembly GCA_046760905.1 of Candidatus Glassiibacteriota bacterium. GTDB lineage: Bacteria > Gemmatimonadota > CAZMKB01 > CAZMKB01 > CAZMKB01 > JBHIFB01. Next base: position 36,663 of record JBHIFB010000004.1, read on the forward strand.
CCTGCTTTGCCTATAACGATAGAGGTTCATGCGGCCGTTATTGAATAGGAGGATGTGTCCTTCTCCCGGATAATTTCGGTCAATCATCAAAGCCTCATGCTGGTTATCCAAGGCGTTGTCATATTGCCAGACTATATCTCCCGTCTTCCTGTCCACTATGAAAATGCTATTGAGATTTCTTGCGCTCACAAGAAGATTGCCAGGTCTGAAACGGAGGTCTCCACCTTCATACCATTTGTTCGTCTGTATTTCCTGAACCGAGTTGAAATGCGTTGGATCTTTACTTGATGAGATCTTTCCTCGGAAGTATTCGTCCAGGTAATCGCTTGAATGCCACTCCCAAACCACTGCCCCGGCTCTGTCGATCTCCAGCAGGTAGTCGGTTCCATCCATAGAATCCCTATAGATGAGGAGGATGTTGCCGTTTTTCAGCATTATGAAATCGTGGTGAGGAAAATCGTTCCTGTTGCTGTGTCTGAACTCCCATTTCAACCGCCTATCCCAATCATATTCTTTGAGGCTGTTATCTATTCCCAGGACCAGCAACTTTCCATCCCTTCCCAACCTCATTCTGTATCTTCCCTTCACATTATACCAGCAATGAACGATATTCCCGTTCATGTCCATGAGCGCAGGTATCCTGCTTTTTAAGAATACAAGGTTATATCCATTAAAGCTTTTTTCGGGATAATAAACCGTGACCCATTTATCAGGTTCCTGTTCAGAAATGAATTCAGTGAACTCCTCATTGGAGCTGAAAAATCCCGTATTATCCTGCACGGCTGATCCGTACCTTTTCTCTTTCATGTGATTCTTAATGTAACTAAGCGAGAATGACCCAAGAACGATTATGAGGAAGATCGTTAGTGATATTTTTTTGTTTCTGCTCATCTTTCAACGATTGCAAGTTTCCTATATCACTTGCTTATTTATTATACTGGAATCGGCAAACTAAATCAACTATACGGGGATTGGATTTTCCACAGTACCCTTTCATGGCCTTTCTCAAATTCCGGATCATTATCCATGCAACTTACTGGATATATCCCTATTATATTGAATGATCAAGGATTGCCGGGAAAACTTCTCTACGTCGTCTTTTTTCCAGTTGTCATGTGGTATGGAGTTGGAAAGGATTATTCATCGATCGAAGGTGAGGTGAAGCAATTACTCTGCTTGAAGTGAGGGTGCGATTGATAAGACCCTTGAGTTCAGAAAAAAAATACGAACTCATATGTGATAACCTTCTCGTACGCGTGCTCTACTAAGATGAGATCATAGGAAACTCCAGAGCAACCGATTATGAGTTGAAGAAATTCTGATAGGAACAAGTTTGATGTAGACCATGTCAAAGACAGAGGCATATTAGTGAAGTGGAGTAATGATTATGGCGAAGAACAAGGGAAAACAGTACTTGTAAAAATTGAAAAAGCTTTACAGGCTTAATGTGTAAGTGCCGATTTTACAGAACTTAAAAAACACTCGGAGAATGACCTGACTTCGCAGGTCGGGGGTTATCCAGGATATATAAAGAGTGGGGAAAACCCCCTGTTTTGTAGGTGAGTCGATCTTCTCGCTAGAAGCAGGTGGTATTATAGAGAGTCAATTCGGCTTCCATTCGGCTGCTTAATAATCAGGTTGGATAAAACCGGTTTTCAATTAATGAGCCGGGAGGGGAGGTTTCTCAATGAGCGCACACCCGCTTCTCCCGTCGATTGTAATTATAAGGGGCGCCGGCAGCCGAATGTGTCTCACGTATTTCATCTCTTCGTGAGGGTTCTGGTTGTTGAGCCATTCCCAGTCGATGTAGCTGTCGTCGGAGTTGAAAGTTGTATTGATGTAACCTATGCCCTTTGAGACGATGTTCTGGAAAAAGTGAGTTCCCTGGGAGGGTTCGACGTTGAATCCTTTAAGCGCTGTCTCCACCATGACCTTAACACCGGAAATCTGGCTCCAGCGCACAGGTACTCCGAGCCATCTGTCCTGTGTGCCCCATCGGCCCGGTCCAACCAATATGTATGATGAGTCCGACGAGACAAGTTTTTCGTTTATCATTCCCACTTCCTCGGCGATTGCGACTGTTTTTGAAGCGTCGAATTTCCCGGGTGGTATGTATACGATGTCCCTGATCGAGTCGGTAATTCCATGTCCGAGGGCCTTGCGAGAACGGAGTAGTACTTTCTCCAACCTTAAATTTTCATCGAGCGATATCTCACGGGCTTCATACGATGGCGCGAGCGGCCTTATCTGCAGCACGACGAGCGTGGGGGGAGTCGAACGGTTCCTGTCGAAGTTGACCGCGAATTCGATTTCGACAGGGCATCCCATGCCCGTCTTTACGATGTGCAGCAGCTCGTGGAGAAGGGGGGCGAGGGGGAAGACATTGTATTTCAGGATCCCGGCAAATGTTATTAGTATCGGACCATCATCTGAGAGACCGTCTCTTATCATTCCGTCATCCCTGTCGTATGTGCTTGCCACATATTCGAGTGTTCCATCGCTTCTGATATCTGCGATATTGATCCTTTTCAGGGTGCTGTCATCTTTCTCGGAGAGTGTAAACTCTTTTCTGGATGTGTCCAGCACATATAATGTCCTCTGTGAATTCTCGAACGCTTGCTCTGGAGTTGAGAATTCAGGTATGATTTCTGGATAGCGAGGAGAAAACCTGAGAGCCGATTCACCGCTACTGACTATCCTTCCAAGACCCACGGCGACGCTCGCGATACCGTCTTCGAAAGTTTGGTGGGAAACAGGATAGAAATTGTATGATTGTGCCACGCCAGAAAAAGTGGGATAGAACCGCCCACCGTAATCGTTGCCGACAAGCTCCTGAATGATAACAGCCATCTTTTCTTCCTCGATCTTCGATGGAGTTGATTCGATGTATCTCCTTGGTTCTTCGAAGAACACGGAGGCATACACTAGCTTAATAGCCTGGCATAGCTGACGCAGCCGTATGTTGTCGTTGGTATGATTGTTTGGGAGCATGTAGGTCGAGTAGAGCCCTGCGAACGGGTGGTGCTGAGAGTCTTCAAGGAGTGTCGAGGACCTCACGGCCAGTGGAGACTTGAAGTGTTGCAGGAGTCTTGCAAGATTCTTCTTCAATTCCTTGTGAATTTTGCTGTGAAGGAAAGCCCTTGCTATTTCATGATCACTGGCGTCTTGTCTGTCAACGAATTTCCAGAGCTTGTTATCCGATACGAACCTCTCGAACTCCAGTGTCCCTATGACAACGGTACTCGGGACGATGACATTGACATTCTTATGCCTTTTCCCCAGATTGTATCGCGCAAGGAGCGATCGCATGAAGGCGATGCCTCGCCCTTTTCCACCGAGGGAATCACCGGTTAGCCTTGTGAATGATGAATCGAACTCAAATTTCTGCTGCGAGAAGTCGGTGATGGCACCGAGCTGTTTTTCCCTTCGGCTCTCATTGAAGACATCCAGGAGATATTTCCTGACTTCGTTGAGGTTAGTGAAATCAGAGGCCTTCTTGGGTCGTAATTTCATCGCAGGTTTGAACTCACATCTAGCAAAGAGCCAGTTTGAGAAATCGTTACGATCCGCATGATACTGAATGGACTCGAGCGGAACTTTCTGAAGGGTCTGAACGAATTGTTGCATGTTTGATGCACGAGCAATCACGGTTGTTTCGCTGTGAATCTCCTCCGGGGTTTCTATCCCGTGCTCTGTATTGCGTTTCTTCCTTTTCGGTCTGAGGAATATGAAGTCCCCGAATCCGAGATGGTTTAGGAGAAAATGCTGGAATTCCGCCTGTAAGTTGGGAGAATTCTTGTTCAGGAAATAGGTTCCAATGGCCTCCGATTTTTCTCTTTTCTCCGGCTCGGCGGATTGCATCAGAATCGGTATGAACCTCGATTCCTTCCTGACCAGCCGGCTGAACTCATAGCCGGCGTTGGGGTCCATCTTTCCTCTCCGTTCGAATCGCACGTCGGTGATGATTCCCAGCACGTATTCTTTGTACTGCTTAAAGAGTGCCGCTCCTTCCTCGAACGTCCGAGCAAGTAAGATTTTCGGACGGGCTCTTCTCGTAAGCATGCGCTGCATTTCGTTTAGATCTTCGGAAATGGCTCGCTGGGTCTGTCGTACGATTTCGGTGTAAATCAGTGGGAGGAACATGGAATAGTAGTGAATGGAATCCTCCAGCATTATGAGGATCCGTACATTGCCATTTACGGTGTCGAAAGGGGCATTCCTCATGTCTTCGACATACTTGATGATGGCAAGAAAGAGTGTCGGGTCACCGGTCCAGTAGAATGCCCTGTCGATCCCTTTCCCATCGCGTTTCTTTTCTATGAGCCGCACGTCATCTGAATCGATCGCCAGCAGGATCACCGGGAGAGTGAGATGCATTTCCTTTATCTTCCTGCCAAATTCGTAAGGATCCATCCCGATGTTCTTTGACATGGTGATGACAAGATCGTACTGGTTTTCTCTGAGCTTCGACAGGGCTCTTTCACCGGAATGAACCCGAGTCACACGTGGCGGTGAGCTTAGGAGAAGATGACGATACTCTCCTATGATCAATTCGGAAATGAGGCCTTCCTCCTCGATTATGAATGCATCATACAGACTAGAAACAAGGAGAATGTCTCTGACCTTAAAAGGCATGAGGGTGTGAAACATCCTGCTCAACTGCTCATAATCGCCTTCATAGCCCCTGTTTTTTATATTCATCCGATGATCTCCACGGTTTCACTCGCGGTCACCCGATTCTCCGATTCCAGGGAACGGAGAATGGCGTGTACAATTTTCACCTCCTTGACTCATCGCTCATACGAGTACTATATATTAATTTATCGACAATAGCTCCCGAGGTCAACTCATCTTTACCGTTGAGTTTCCCCAGTTAAACTGAACTCTAACTTCCATCCATTTGAACAGTTACAGAAAGAAATTTCAAATTTCTGGGGAACTCCAAATCTTTACAAGATGAGCTTTCCTGTTTTACAGGAGGGGGGGAGTTCTCGAGCTTGAAAAATGTTGACAGTTTCGATTTACCTCATATATTAATGCCCATTCAAAATGAACCTTATCCAGCAGAATCTGAACAGGACTTGAAAATGAAAACGACTTATGTTGAGGAAAAAACCCAGATGAAGGAGAAAAAGATGTCAGCGGCGGTAGATGCTTTCATGGCGCAGGTAAAAGCCAAGGATCCTGACCAGCCTGAATTTCATCAGGCGGTGTATGAAGTTGTGAATTCGCTCATGCCGTTCATTGAGAGGAACCCCAGATACCGGAAGGCCAAGATCCTTGAGAGGCTCGTTGAACCGGAACGGGTGATAATGTTCCGTGTCCCTTGGATCGATGACAAGGGTGAGATAAATGTAAATCGCGGCTTCCGTATCGAGATGAACAGTGCGATCGGACCTTACAAAGGTGGACTCCGTTTCCATCCATCGGTCAATCTGGGCATTCTGAAATTCCTGGCTTTCGAACAGGTTTTCAAGAACAGCCTGACAACTCTGCCGATGGGTGGCGGAAAGGGTGGTTCTGACTTCGATCCCAAGGGAAAGAGTGACAATGAAGTTATGAAATTCTGCCAGAGCTTCATGACGGAGCTTGTCCGACACGTCGGTCCGAACACCGACGTACCGGCCGGCGACATTGGCGTCGGCGGCAGAGAGATCGGTTTCCTGTTCGGCCAGTATAAACGGATCCGGAATGAATTCACCGGCGTTCTCACAGGTAAGGGTCTGAACTGGGGAGGGTCTTTGATACGTCCAGAAGCCACCGGTTACGGCGCTGTCTATTTTGCGGCGGAGATGCTCGCTACCAGGAACGAGACTCTAGAAGGGAAAACCTGCCTGGTTTCAGGGAGCGGGAATGTTGCTCAGTTCACAACCGAGAAGATCAATCAGCTCGGTGGAAAAGTAGTGACATTATCGGACTCCAACGGTTTTATTTATGATGAAGCCGGCATCGATGCGGAGAAGCTTGAGTTCGTCAAGGAATTGAAGAACGTACGACGTGGTCGCATAAAGGAGTATGCTGACGAATATAACGTACCCTATACCGCCACAGTGCAGGGTGCCGATCACAATCCTCTCTGGGATCACAAAGCAGACTGTGCCTTCCCCAGCGCAACGGAGAATGAGATCAACGGTGTTGACGCTAACAACCTGATCAAAAACGGCGTATATGTCGTCAGCGAGGGTGCCAATATGCCGACCACTCCTGAAGGTATAGAAGTTTTTCTCCAGGAGAAAATCCTCTTTGGCCCGGCCAAGGCTGCAAACGCCGGCGGAGTGGCTGTTTCCGGTCTGGAGATGACTCAAAACTCCATGAGGCTTTCCTGGACTCGCGAGGAGGTTGATAATAAGCTGCACCACATCATGAAAGCCATCCACGCCCAGTGTACAGCCTACGGTATGCAAGCAAATTTCGTCAACTATCTTGATGGGGCGAACATCGCCGGTTTCATCAAGGTTGCCGATGCGATGATCGATCAGGGCGTCGTTTAAAATAACCTATAGTTCCTTGCCGCGATCCGATTGTCCCTGTTTGCTCCCACCAGAGAGAGGAATGGTCACGGGGTCCTGTCAAAGCATCCCTTCAAGGGGTGGACCACTCTTTTAAGAATAGACCTCCCCTTTTCGTTGTCTGTGAAGGTTACATTTACACAGTTAATTCACCAGAAATAATATAAAAGAATGGCAATGAAGAGGTTGACAAAATGGCAATGAATATGCTATTATTTTGTCGTATTTAATGTGATATGAGTCATTTTTTCAAACCGGATGTGACAATGCTGAGACACAAGATAGCCGGGGAAAATATGGATATTATGTTCAATTCGGCTGCTCCTGAAACGCCTCTAAAGAGAATTCTGGACCTCTTCATCAACCTCTCTGGTGCAACCGGTGGTTGCATCATGATAGCAGACCAGCATGGAGGGTTAAAAAAGATCAGAAAGAAATTCACGAGGGAGGCCTTCAGAGAGGTCAGCGAGAGGGTTGGTAAGGAAAAGACCGCAATAGAAGGACCTCTCCGGTTGGGAACCTCTGGAGGCAGCCTTATTCTATTGCAGATAGGTCCAAAGAACGAAGTGGCGGGATACATAGTCCTTGAGTTTCGCGGAGGAACCAAAGCCCCTCATGGAAAAGACGTTGACATCCTCTGTGGCCTTGCATCCCTCCTTCCAGGAGTCACAGCATTGTCACACTCGAGAGACGAGGTGAGAAGGAAACTCGAGGAGTATAAGAAAGTGTTCGAGAAGGCTCCTATCGGGATCCTTGTATTCGACCGGAAAGGTAATTTGACTTCCATCAATCCATTTCACACTGCCCGGCTGCGGGGTCGAGAGAGCAAAAACCTCCTGCAATCGGCTAACGTGTTCAAAGATGAATCGATTCGACAGGCTCGGTTGCAGGGCCATCTGCGGAAGCTTCTGGAGGGTGAATCGTTTGAGCTTTACAACCACCCGTTCACGACGAAGATCATGAGAAAGAAGGTATTCGTGGATGTCAGAGGAGTTCCACTCATTGATGAGGACGGAAGGGTTGACGGTGGTATCGTACTCATAAGTAATGTCACTGAGAAGGCGAAACTCGAAGAAGAACTGAGGGCTTCGCGGGATTACCTGACCAACATACTTGACTCTGTCGACAGTGAAGTCATGGTGGTGGACCGTGACTATAACATTGAACTCGTGAACGAAGCAATCGCGCGGAAATTTGCCCTGAACAAGGCACATATCAAGGGGATGAAATGCTTCTCTGTACTTCACGGAAAGAGCTTCCCGTGCAGAGGCAGAAAAACGGATTGTCCGGTTGAGGACGTGTTCGCCGATGGGGCGTCCCGTACCAGAGTTCATCAGCATGAGGGCAAATATGGTCCTACTACAGTGGAAGTCCATTACTCTCCCATGAAAGATTCATCGGGACGGGTAATGAATGTGATCGTCGTCGCTCAGGATGTCACTGAGAGGAAGGCTCTCGAGCAAAAGTACAGGAACCGGGAGGCGTTGCTGGCAAACATCAGCTCTGATTCGGCTGATGCGATTTTCAGTCTTGATAACCAGGACAGGATCACCTCCTGGAATATAGGTGCACGGAGAATATTTGGATATGAGGAGAAACATGTCATCGGCAAGAGCATCGAGCTCCTCATTCCTGATGAGGAGAGGAAAGAACAGCTCAGGGAGATGCGCAAGAGAGTTTACGGGGTAGGTTTCGTTCGTAACTTTGAGGCTCGGTGGGTAACAAGGCATGGGCAGGAAGTGGACATAATCATCACCAGGACGGCTCTGAAGGATGAGAACGGTGATATAGTGGGGAGTTCTATTGTTATAAAAGACATAACGAGGCTCAAGAATATGGCAAAAGAGCTACTTCACGTGGAAAAGCTCGCGGTTCTGGGAAAGATGTCAGCAACGGTCGCCCATGAGATCAGGAATCCTCTCGGTTCGATCACACTCAATCTCGATCTCCTGGAAGAGGAGATCGAAAATCTCAAGGATGATGGGGGACCCATGATCGCCGAGCTGATTTCTTCCATCCGATCTGAAATAAAGAGGCTCTCCCTCTTATCGGATGACTATCTCAGATTCACACGGTATCCAAAGCTGAATATTACGAAGGTCAGCCTGGAGGAACTCGTCAACAATGCGATCGGGCCTTATCGGGAACAATTCGCATCCCGGGGTATCGAGCTAAAAGTTATTGCTGAGAACGGTTCGGTCATGATATCGATAGACGAGCACCAGGCCATACAGGCATTGAGAAACCTGTTGATCAATGCTTCCGAGGCGACACCGGCCGGCGGAATGATCACAGTACGGTTCACCACCCAAGACAGTGTCGTGGTGATTCAGGTCTCGGATACAGGAACAGGGATCAAATCGAGCGAGCTGCCGCTCATCTTCGATCCATTCTTCACGACGAAGGAGAAGGGAACCGGCCTGGGTTTGTCGATCGTGAAGCAGGTGACGGACCTGCATGGCGGAAAGGTGGAATGTGAGAGCAGGAAAGGGGAAGGCAGTACATTTACGCTCTATTTTCCTGTTGACCCTCAGAGGGGAGGGGAAGATCTATGACTGGCAAAGAGGGCACATCGCCTGAAGATAAAAAGGTAGTCCTCGTCGTTGATGACGATGACAATTTGAGGAGGAGTGTCGAAATATCTCTTAAGAAAGAAGGATACAGGACTCTCCTTGCAAGTAACGGTGATGAGGCCATTGAGATTCTTAGGGATAAAGAGGTCCACCTGCTCCTCACTGATCTCAAGATGCCGAAAACCGACGGCCTCGAATTGCTCAAAGCCGCGAAGGTGATCAGGCCCGAGGCAGAGGTGATTGTGATGACCGCCTATGGTACGATTGAATCCGCTGTCGAGGCCATGAAGTACAATGCTTACGATTTCATAGAAAAGCCTTTCAACAGGCAGACGCTTTTGGCCCTCGTTAAGAAAGCCTTCGAAAAGCAATCGCTAATCATCGAGAACAGGCTCCTCAGAGAAAAGCTCATGGGAATCACTGAGAGGCCGCTCTTCATAGGAAACTCTGAAGCTGCACAACGGGTGATCGAGCTTGTTGAGCAGATCGCTTCGAGCAAAGCCACGGTCCTCATACAGGGGAAAAGCGGAACCGGAAAGGGTCTCGTCGCCAAGCTCATCCACCAGTTGAGCGGCAGGGAAGCGGAGCCCTTCGTACATGTGAGCTGTGCAGCGATACCCGAAACGCTGCTCGAAGCGGAGCTCTTCGGGTATGAGAAGGGGGCTTTCACCGGCGCAATCTCGCGAAAAGAGGGGAGGTTCGAAGTGGCCGGCGGTGGATCTCTATTTCTTGATGAGATTGGTGAGGTACCTCCATCCACCCAGGTGAAGCTGTTAAGGGTACTTCAGGAGGGAGAATTTGAGAGAGTAGGGGGAGAAGAAACCATCAGGGTTGATGTGAGAATAATAGCTGCCACCAACCAGAACCTATCCCAGGCCATAAAGGAAAAAAGATTCCGGGAGGACCTGTTCTACCGTC